>DASTOI010000093.1:0-5792 GCA_035762585.1 Myxococcota bacterium | reverse complement strand
CGCCGACGGCTTGAAGCGCGCGACCGGCGAGCTCTCCGACCAGAGCCGGCTCTCGTCGCGCGCGGTCGACAGCGTCGCCGCCGCGCTCACGCAGATTCGCGACGGCGCGGAGTCGCAGCGCGTCGCGACGCTGCAGATTCTCGAGGCGACTCAGGTCTTCCGCGAAGGCGCCTCCGAAACGACGCGCCGCGCGGAGGCGATGCGCAGCACCGTGGACGCGCTGCGCCAGAAGAGCACCGAGCTCGAGCGAGAGATCGGCCGCTTCCGCGAGTGAGGCTCCTCTAAGCGCTCGCGAACAGTGCGCCGATGATCTCTTCGGGCGTGCGCCGCGCAGGGTCGAAGCGCTGCACTTCGCGCAGGATCCGGCCGCGGCATTGCGCGAGGAGCGGGCCGAGGCGCTGTGAGCGGAGCCAATCGTCGAGCGGCGCGTCACAGAAGCGCGCGAGCTCGGACGCGCAACCCAGTCTCCCAGCAACCGCGATCCAGAGCGAATGGCGCGGCACGCGCACGCCGAGCGCGAGAGAGAGCTCGACGGCGAAGTGGTCGAAGCGGCGGCGCTCGTTCGAGAGCATCGAGAAAGAAGTGGGCGCCGCGCCGTGCGGGTGGCAGCTCGGGCTAGCCTGCGGCGCGATGGAACGCGCGCATTCGAGGGCTGGCGGGGCTGGAAGCCCGATCGCGTTCCTCATCGCCGTCGCCGCGCTCGGCTGCGCGGCGCCGCCGGCCGGCGGGGCGGCCTCGATCGCGGCGCCCCCTCCCGAGCGTGTCCGCGTGTACTACCCGCCCGGCACGTGCGTCGGCGAGCTGGAGATCGAGCTCTTCGACCGCGCGAGCGGCACGTGGCGGCCGCACCCCGAGCACCCTCGTCTCATTCCCGGCGCGTGCGCTTGGGAGCTGCCCGACACCCTGCTCAACGAGCTGCGCGTCCGCTGCATCGACCCCACCGGCGCGTGGGCCCCCTCCGAGTGGGTCGTCGGCGCCGAGCTCGCCCCAGGCGAGCCGAGCTGCCCGCAGTAGCGGCGCCGGAACGCACGCGGCGGTTCTAGGCGCCTGGACGTCGCAGCGCAGCCAGCGCGGGCGCCAGCGCGGCGAGCGCGCGCGCGCGGTGCGAGATGCGGTTCTTCTCCGCCTCCGAGAGCTCGGCCAGGCTGCGCGGATCGCCCTCGGGCGCGAACACGGGGTCATAGCCGAAGCCGCGCGCGCCGCGGGGCGCGTCGAGAATGCGCCCCGCGCATTCGCCCCGCGCCGAGTGCAACTCGCCGCTCGGCAGCGCGAGCGCCGCGCAGCACACGAAGCGCGCGGCGCGGCTCGCGTGCGCGCCGCGCGCGCGGAGGTCATCGAGCAGGCGCAGCACGCGGCCGGCGTCGTCCAGCCCTTCTCCGCCGTAGCGCGCAGAACGCGGGCCGGGCTCGCCGCCGAGCGCCGCGACCTCGATGCCGGAATCGTCCGCGAGCGCGGGCCGCCCGCTCGCGAGCGCGGCCGCACGCGCCTTCGCGGCGGCGTTCGCGGCGTAATCACTGCCTTCCGCCGGCAGCGTCACTTCCGGATGCGCAGCGAGATCTTCCAGCACGAAGCCCGGTCCGAGCAGCGCGGCGAATTCCCGGAGCTTCCCGCGATTGCTCGTCGCGATCAGCAAGCGGCAGGTGCGTGCAGCCGGCGGCGCGCTGCGTTGAGCGCTCAGGCGGCGCCTGCCGCGACGAGCGCCGCCTGCTGCAGACGCGTCAGCTCCGCGATGCCGGCGAGCGCGAGCGAAGTCATCTGCTCGAGCTCATCGCGCGAGAACGTCCCGCCCTCGGCGGTGCCCTGCACTTCTGCGAGCCGGCCGCTGCCGGTCGCGACGACGTTCATGTCGACCTCGGCGCGCGAGTCCTCTTCGTACGGCAGGTCGAGCACGACTTCGCCGCCGACGATGCCGACGGAGATCGCGGCCACGCTGTCGCGCAGCGGGCTGCGATCGATCGCGCCGCGGCGCCGCAGCCGGTGACAAGCGAGCGCGAGCGCGGTGTATGCGCCAGTGATCGAAGCGGTCCGCGTGCCGCCGTCCGCCTGCAGCACGTCGCAGTCGACCCAGAGCGTGCGCTCGCCGAGCGCGGCCGGATCGACGACGGCGCGCAAGCTGCGGCCGATCAGCCGCTGGATTTCGAGCGTGCGTCCCGACTGCTTGCCCTTCGCCGCCTCGCGCTCGGTACGCCGGTCGGTCGAGCCGGGCAGCAGCGAGTACTCGGCCGTAACCCAGCCCTTCGCCTGCCCGTACAGAAAGCGCGGCACGCTCTCCTCGGCGCATACCGTGCACAGCACCTTGGTCGCGCCGAACTCGCACAGCACGGAGGCGAGCGGGTTGTCGGTGAAGTCCGTGATCAGCCGCACCGTCCGCAGCTGGTCGGGCGCGCGTCCATCCATCCTCTTCATCGCTTGGCTCCCGTGCGCGCAACGCCGGACCGCTGGTCCTGGCGGTCGCCGAAGGTCCGGATCGCGCGCGCGAGGCTCGCGGCGATCCGCTCGCGCTCGCCCTTTCTGCGCAACGCCTTCTCGTCGTTCGGGTTCGAGACGAAGCCCACCTCGACGAGTACCGCCGGCATTCGCACGCCCATCAGTACCACGAACGGCGCCTGCTTCACCCCGCGCGAGCGCGGGCCCGCGCCGGCGATCTCGCGCTGCGCGAGCCGCGCGAACTCCTGCGAATCCGCGAGCTGCTGCTGCGCCATCAGGTCGCCCAGGATCGCGAGCACGGGATCGCCGGTGTTCAGCTTCGCGGCGGCGGGACCGAACGCGGCGTTCTCGGCGCGCGCGAGCTCCTCGGCGGCTTCGTCGGACGCCTCCAGCGAGGCGAAGAACGTCTCGGCGCCGCGCACGTTCGCGAGCCGCGACGCGTTCGCGTGGATCGAGACGAACAGGTCGGCGCCGGCGGCGTTCGCGACGCGCGTACGCTCGTCGAGCGGCACGAACGCGTCGGCGCTGCGCGTGAGCACGGCCGTGAATCCTTGCGCGCGCAGCTTCGCCGCGAGCCGCTGCGCGAGGTCGAGCACGAGCTCCTTCTCGACCAGGCCGCTCGCGCCCTGCGCGCCTTGGTCGTCGCCGCCGTGGCCCGCATCGATCACGACGCGATCGAAGCGCTCGGGCGCGCTGCGCGGCTCGGCGCTCGCGGGAGCTGCGAGCAGCAGTAGCGCGCTGGCGAACGCGATCCGTCTCACGCAGCTCCCCCTGCTCTTCGATTTCGCGCGGCGACCTCGCGCGGTCGCGCAGGTTATCAGCGGCGAAACGGCGCGCAGAAACGCACGCGTTCATGGCAGCGCGAAGTCGCTCGCTTATCCTGGCCCCGGCATGAAGCGCCCCCAGGTCTTGGCTCCCCTCTGCGCGCTGATCGCGCTGTTCGCTGCCGCCAGCGCGCTCGCCGAGGATCCGGCGGTGCTGCGCCCGCGCTTCCAATCCGGCAAGGAGGTGGTCGGCTCGGGCACTGCATTCTTGCTCGCAGCGCCGGTCGAAGAGGGCGCCGTCGCGGTGACGTCGGCGCATACGATTCAGCTCGGCAAGCTGGTGCGTGCGCCGGAGGTTTCGTTCGAGACGGGGCGCTCGCGGAGGCGCGCGACCGTATCCAGCCGCCTGCTCGCGCCGCCGGGCAAGCCGTTCGCGTCGTCCACCGAGGGATCGCTGCGCGAGGACTTCATGATCTTCGCGCTCGACTTGAAGCCGAGCGGCGCGCGCGTGCTCCAGCCCGACACCCAGCCGATCCAGAGCGTGCGCAACGCGCGCGTGCGGATCCTCGGCGTTCCCGGCGGAACGCCCGCCGACGAGGACGACATTTTCGGAACGGTGCGTGCCGCCGACGACGGCCGCATCGAGGTGCGCCTCGACGTGCCCGCCGATCTGCGCGGCTGGGGCGGCGCGCCGGTGCTGCGCTTCCCGGGCGACACGGTGATCGGAATCCTCGAAGCCGCGTGGCCCGACGACGAGCAGGAAGGAACGATGCGGCTCGGCGTCGCGCCCATCGGCGGCGTGCTCGAGGCATTGCAGAAGCCGCTCGCCGCGGGACGCGGCGAGCCGTTCGCGACGTTCGCCTCGCTCGCGCCGACGGAGGAGCAGGACGCGACGCCGGTCGCGGTCGGCGACGACGTCGACGTCGGCCTGCCCGAAGACCGCGAGCTGGCCGAAGGCGAGGCGCTGCTCGGCGAGGCGGGCGCGATCTCGACGACGCTGAAGCTCGAGATCGAAGAGCCGAAGGACGGCTCGATCGTCGGCACCGCGGAGGGCGCATTCCTCGCCGGCCGCGCGATCGCGCTGCTGGGCGAGTTCAAGCGCTTCGACGTGATGATCGTGATCGACACGTCCGACTCGACGCGCGCGGCGTCGGGCGCGGACATCAACGGCAACGGCATCGTCGGCGCCGGCGGCCTCTCCGGAATCTTCAAGCAGACGGACCCCGGCGACTCGATCCTCGCCGCGGAGATTGCAGCGGCGAAGCGCGTGGTCGAGAGCCTCGATCCGCGCAACACGCGCGTCGGCGTGGTCACGTTCGCGGGCGAGCCCGGCCAGCTCGATCGCTACAGCGGGCAGGTCTACTTCTCGCGCAAGCCGGCGGCGGTCACCGAAGAGCCGCTCACGACGAACTACGAGCGCGTGGTTCGCTCGCTCGACCGCGTCTTCAAGCGCGGACCCGACGGCAGCACGAACATGACGGAGGGCGTGCGACTGTCGATCAAGGAGCTGAAGGGCTTCCGCGGCGGCATGTCGAAGCCCGATCCCGGCAGCGAGAAAGTGGTGCTGTTCTTCACCGACGGTCAGCCCACGGCGCCGTTCCCGATGGAGTACGGGCGCGAGAACGTGAACTCGGTGCTGCGCGCGGCGTCGCAGGCGCGCCGCGCCGATGTGCAGATTCACACGTTCGCGATCGGCCCCGAGGCGCTCGACGGCCCGATCGCGTGCGTCCAGCTCGCCGCGTACACGGGCGGCTACTTCACGCCGGTGAGCTCGCCGGGCGATCTGCCCGCCGTCGTCGAGACGGTGAACTTCGCGAACCTCGAGCAGCTCGCGATCAAGAACGTGACGAACGGCGAGGCGGCGAGCGAGACGATCATCAACGCCGACGGCTCGTTCGGCGCGCTGGTGCCCGTGCAGCCGGGCCTGAACCGCCTCGAGGTCGTCGCGACCGCGACCGACGGCACGACGACCAAGCAAGAGGTCACGGTGAGCTATGCGCCGGGCGCGCCCTCGACGACGCTGCCGCGCGAGCTCGTCGCGATGCGCAATCGCTTGCTCGAGCGGCGGCTGATCGCGATCAAGCGCGGGCGCATCGAAGCCGAGCGCGAGGCCGCCGAGGAAGCGCGCAAGCAGCTCGAGATCAAGATCAAGGAAGAGCGCGCGAAGGCGGAGCAAGACGCCGACAAGCAGCGTCGCAACCTGCGCATCGAGCAGGTGCCCGAGGACGACGAGAACGAAGGCGACGACCGCTAGGAGGTCGACTCAGGCTGCCCGATCACCGCACGCCGAGGGTCCAGCGCACGCGGAGGCCAAGGTTCGACTTCGCTCGGCTTCGAAGACTCCGCCTCGCAGCGCGCTTCGCTTGCTAGCCGCGGTCGTCGTCCGTCATGGACGGGCCGCGTAGAACGCGTTGACCGCGTGGTCGATGTCGAGGCGCTCGAAGCGCGTGAAGCCGGCCGCCGCCGTCATCTCGCGCGCGCACTGCTCGTGGAAGCCGAGCGTGCCGAGGCCGAGCCCGCCCGGCTCCGACAGCGCCGACGACATGCAGGTGAGCACCGAGAAGCCGTACATCAGCGACGCCATCGGATTCTGCGCCACGT
>DASTOI010000092.1:0-3742 GCA_035762585.1 Myxococcota bacterium | reverse complement strand
GCGGAACATGCCGAGCGCGGGCGTGTAGCCGTTCGTCGCGACCACGAGCGCCCGCGCGCGGACCTCGCCGCCGGCCGTCGTGAGCACGGGCTCGCGTCCACCCGCGACGCGTAGCACGCGCGTGCGCTCGTGGAGCGCGATGCCCTCCGAGGCGAGCACAGGCCGCAATGCCTGCAGCAGCGCGAAGCCGTTCAGGCGTCCCGCGAGCGGATTGCGAACCGCGCCGTGCGCGCCGCGGATGCCGAGTCGGCTCGCGGGAATGAACTCGCACGGAATGCCGGCCGCGCTCCATCGCTCGCTGCGCGCGTGCGCTTCCTCCGCGCGGCGCGCATCCGTCAGCACTTCGAGCGCGCCGCCGCGCCGGAACGCCGAGGGTGCGTGCTTCGCGGCGAGCTGCTCGGCGATGTCGATGCCGAGGCCAGTGATCTCGTGGATTCGGCGCAGCGCCTCTGGCGTCCTCGGCGAGACGCCGTTGATCCAGTGCAGCACCTGCCCGCCGTTGCGCCCGCTCGCGCCGTGGCCGAGCTCGCCGGCCTCGAGCAGCGCGATGCCGAGCTCGGGACGCAGCCGCCGCAGGTGCAGCGCGGTCGAGACGCCGGTGAAGCCGCCGCCGATGATCGCGACGTCGGTCGTTAGGGACTGCGCGAGCGGTGCGCTAGGCGTCCCCGGCTCGGATTCGGCGCGCCACACCGAGCGATTCTCGTCTTCGTGCTGGTCAGGCGCGCGCATCGCCGCTTAATCTCGCACGATCATGAGCCTCGGCACCCACGTCCGCCTGTGCCTGAAGGATCTCTACGCGCAGGACATCGTGGAGATGATCGAGCGCGAGACGCGGCGCTACGAGGTCGAATCGATCGAGCATCCCGATCACCCCGACTTCAAGCGCGCATTCCAGATGCTGTGGGACGCGTTCGGCCCGGCCGGCGAGATGGAATCCGAGGACGTGATCCGCGAGATGATGCTCGAGGATCCGACGCTCGCGATGCCGGACGGCGGCTTCGCGCGCTTCTTCCTGCTCGTGGCGCGCGACCGCGCGACGGGCGCGATCCGCGGCGTGCGCGACGGGCGCGTGTTCGTGAACCAGCACTACGACGCCGATCTGTGCGTCGTCTACCTCTCGCACATCTTCATGGCGCCCGAAGCGCGCGGCACTGTGCTCACCTACTGGCTGCGCATCGCGCCGATGGATCTCGCGATCTCCTACCTCCACTTGCTGCATCAGAGCGGGAAGATCGTGCTGCCGATGCCGGATGCGCCGCACAAGCATTATGGGATGCGCATCGATCTCGCCGCCGAGGTCGAGTACTTCAGCCCCGAGGACAAGCTCTCGCTGCAGCGGCTCCTGTTCTACGGGCGCGGCGGCTTCGACGCGATCGACCCGCGCCACTTCCCGTATCGCCAGCCGGACTTCCGGTCGCGCGAGGTGATCGCGGCGACCGGCGATCGCCCGCACCCGTTCATGCTGTTGTTACGGCGCGTCGGACGCGAGCGCGAGGCGCGCCTGCCGCTCGAGGAAGCGCGCGCGGTGATGCGACTGCTCTACGACGACTTCGAGACCTTCTGCGACGAGCAGAACCTCGCGACCAGTCTCGACATCGTGCTCTCGCGCCTCGACGAGCGCGAAGCGCGCGGCAAGCAGGACGTCGCGCTGCTTCCGCTGCCGACCGGACCCCACGATCTGCGCCGGCTGAAGCCGCTGTTCCGCTACGACGTCTACCGCAAGTATTACGAGCCGGGCCCGGCGACCGATGACTATCTCGCGAGCCCGACCGCACGCGCTGCCGCCGCCGACCCGCGCTGGATCGACGAGCAGATCGCGGCAATCGCCGCGCAGCTCGCGAAGACGCCGCGTTGGGTCTACGCGACGCGCGAGAAGAGCTTCGATCCCGAGGCGCCGGCCGAGCCGCCGCCGACACCGATTCCCGGAGGGCCGCCGCAGTGAGCGAAGAGGAGAAGCCGCTGATCTCCGTCGAGAACGTCTCGAAGCGCTTCGGTGATTTCTACGCGGCCCGCGAGATGAGCTTCGCGATCGGCGAGGGCGAGTTCTTCGCGATGCTCGGACCCTCGGGCTGCGGCAAGACGACGATGCTGCGCATGATCGCCGGCTTCGAGGAGCCGACCCACGGCGCGATCCGGCTCGACGGGCAGGACATGACCGGCGTGCCGCCCTACCGGCGGCCGGTGAACACGGTGTTCCAGAACTACGCGCTGTTTCCCCACCTCAGCGTGTTCGACAACGTCGCGTTCGGCCCGCGCATGCGCGACCTCGACAAGGCGCGGATCGACAAGCGCGTGAAGCAGATGATCGAGGTGGTGCGGCTCGGCGATCTCGCGCAGCGCATGCCGAGCCAGTTATCAGGCGGCCAGCGCCAGCGCGTCGCGCTCGCGCGCGCACTCGTGAACGATCCGAAGGCGCTGCTGCTCGACGAGCCGCTCTCGGCGCTCGATCTCGATCTGCGCCGCCAGATGCAGATCGAGCTGAAGCGCATCCAGCGCGACGTCGGCATCACGTTCATCTTCGTGACGCACGATCAGGAAGAGGCGCTCACGATGTCGGACCGCATCGCGGTGATGCGCGCGGGGCGGCTCGAGCAGGTCGGCACGCCCGAGGGCATCTACGAGGAGCCGGAGACCGCGTTCGTCGCGCGCTTCATCGGTCACGCGAACCTGATTCCCGTCACGGTGGAACGCGCCGCGGGCGAGCACGCGACGATCGAGCTGCCCGGCGGCGGGCGCTGCGAGGTCGCGACGCACGGGCGCGCGTTCGAGGCGGGCGCGCGCGCGCTGCTGATGGTGCGCCCCGAACGCATCGAGGTCTGCGCGGGCGAGCCGCTGGCCGGCAAGCCGCGCATGCCGGTCACGTGCATCGACATCGTGTTCCAGGGCGCGGTGGAGCGCTGCGCGGTGCGCACCGCGAACGGCGACGAAGTGATCGCGCACCTCGAGAGCGACAAGCCGGTCAAAGAGGCCCGCGCCGGCGCGGCGCTCTTCGTCTACTGGGAGCCGGACGCGGCGCGCCTCTTGCCGCTCGGCGGCGCGTGACGGCGGTCAGAACTCCGCGGTCAGGCTCACCATGCCGACGGGGTAGTCGCCGTCGCCGTTGTTCACCGTCTCGAGGTCGTCCCCGAAGAAGAAGTACTTGAACGTGCCCGCCGCCGACCACGTGTCGGTGATCGGCACGCCGACGCCCAGCCCGATGTTCGCGTAGCCGAACGTGTTCTCGTTCGAGTCGACGCCCTCGTAGTAGTCGTCGATGGCGAGGCCGACCTCTGCGGAGGCGCCCAGCGAGAACAGGTCGCCCTCGTAGAACGTCGGCGCGATGCCGAATTGCACGCCGGTGCCCGAGCTTCCGCCGAGCGAGGTGCTGTGTGTCTCGATCGCGAAGTTCACCCACGGAGAGAGGCCGAGGCTCTCGCTGTCGTCGTAGCTGAGCTTGAAGTTCAGCTCCTGAACCGCTTCGTCCCACGCACCGTTCGGGCTGTCGTAGAAGTAGTAGATCGTCAGCAGGTTGAAGCCGCCCGCGAGATCCATCGATACGAGCGGGTAGTAGTCGGCTTCGTAGAGTGAGTGCGGGCTGTTCGTCGCCAGCGTCTCTTCGGAATGAATGCTGAGCCACACGCCGACGCCCGCTGTGACGTCGCGAATCAGCCCGTCCTCGGACGAGTAGAGGTTGGCGTAGAGCTCGCCCCACGGCTGAGCGATCAAGCCGTCGTTCTCGTTCAGAATGCCGCGGAAGTAATAC
>DASTOI010000091.1:0-2168 GCA_035762585.1 Myxococcota bacterium | reverse complement strand
GCAGCCGGTAGGCCGCGAGCAGCCCCGACATGCCCGCGCCGATGATCGCGACGCGGAACTCACGATCGGGCGCGAGCTTCTCCTTGCGCCAGCTCGGCGCGCGCAGGTCGTCGGCGCCGACCGAGAGCTCCTCCTTCACGAGCGGCAGATACGGCTCGACGTCGGCGTCCGGCGAGATCCACTTCAGGATCGCGCGCAGGAAGTCGTCGCTCGGCAGCCGCGGCGGCGGGCAGCCGGCGTCGCGGTAGCCCGCGAGCACCTCGAGCGCGAGCTCGCGCGCGCGCTGCGCCGCCGGCTCGCCGCCTTCGAAGCCGCTCGGATCGCCGACCATCGAGGTCGTGTCGGGCCGCAGGTCGGCGCGCAGGATCCCGAGATTGCCGGTGACGTGCGCGAGCGCCGGCAGCAGCGACGGAAGATGCGCCTCGGCGAGCGCCGCGCGGATCTCGTCGTTCGACTCGGTGATGCGCAGCGCGGGGCGCGAAAGGTCCATGCAGCGGGTCTCCCGAATGCGAGCCGGGATTGCACCGCAAGCGCGGGGATCTCGCTAGGAGGCCGACTCAGGATGCCCGCTCACCGCACGCCGAGGGTCCAGCGCACGCGGAGGCCACTGTTCGACTTCGCTCGGCTCCTATCGCATCGACCTCCGCTCGGCTTCGCCTCGCTGCGCGCTTCGCTTGCTCGCAGACTGTGCGCGTGCGCGCTGTCAGCGCATTTGCGCCGGGTCGTAGAAGAAACGCTCGGTCGCGATGCGATCGTCGTCCCAATGCTGGAGCGCGAGCTCGTCGAGCCGCTTCATGCTGCCGTCGGCGGCGGTGAACGCGAACTGCCAGTGGATCACGACGTCGTCGCCGTCGACGAGGAAGGGTCGAACGCAACGCGCCTCGATGCGCGCGAACGCAGCGATCACGCGCTGCTCGTTCTCGACGAGCCGCGTGCGCGGGGCGCGCGGCGGCTCGCCGTTCTCCTGCATGCTGGCGCTCTCGGCGTAGAATTCCTCGATCGCCTCGACGAAGCGGCCCTTCTCGACCGCGGCGATCAGCGCTTCGACGCGCGCTCGGCTGGGCATCGCAGGCTCTCCGTCAGGCTCCGAGCTTCCAGTTCGCCTCGGCAACGAGCTTCTGCATGAACGATTCGCTGTAAGCGTCTTCGGGCGATTCGCGTACGAGGCGGTCGAGCACGTGCGCGTCGTTGCCGACCAGGATGCGCCAGCGCTTCTGCCGCACGCCCTCGAGGATGGTGCGCGCCGCGTCGGCGGCGCTGGTCGGCGCGTCGTCGCGGAAGCTGTCGCCGGCCATGATCAGCGCTTGGCGAATCTGCTCGGGCGCGAGCCCGCCGACCGGCAGGCCCATGCGCGTCATGCGGTCGCGCGCCTCGACCAGCTTCGCCTCCGGCAGCTCCTTCGGGTCGCGCCCTAACACCTTCGCCGAGTTCTGCACGATCGAGGTGCCGATGTGGCCGGGCATCACGACCGAGACGGCGACGTGCGGCGCGTTCACGCGGAAGTCGTTGATCAGCGCTTCGCTGAAGCCCTTCACCGCGAACTTCGCCGAGCTGTAGGCGCTGTGCGCGCTGCGCGGGCCGAGCGACGCCCAGAAGCCGTTCACGCTCGCGGTGTTGACGAGATGGCCTTCCGGCGCCGCGACGAGCAGCGGCACGAACGCGCGCGCGGTGAAGTAGACGCCGTTCCAGCACACCGCGAACGTGCGGTCCCATTCCTCGCGGTCGTCGGCGACGAAGCTGCCGCCGCCGCCGATGCCGGCGTTCGCGAACACGAGGTGCACGCACTTCGTCGCGTGCTCGCGCATCACGGCGTCGCGGAACGCGAGCAGCTGCGGCTCGTTCGAGACGTCGGCGACGAAGGCGGTGACGCGCACGCCGCGGTTCTCGCGCGCGCACAGCGCCTTCGTCTGCTCCATGTTCTCGGCCGAGACGTCGCAGAGCGCGACGTGGCAGCCCTCCGCAGCCAGCTGGCGCGCGAGCTCGCGCCCCATCCCCGTCCCGCCGCCGGTGATCACCGCGATCTTGCCTTCGAAGCTCTTCACGCCGCGCCTCCTCCGAACGGACGTTGCCCCGGCTCGGCACGTTTCGCGAGACTGCAACGCTCCTGGAACCACCGAGCTCGTGAGGCCTCGGTGGTCGTCGTAACCAGCAAGCGACCCAACGCCGCG
>DASTOI010000090.1:0-2170 GCA_035762585.1 Myxococcota bacterium | reverse complement strand
GAGCGCGAAGCTGCCGTCGGCGGGCAGCGGCTCTTCGCTCACGTGATGGAAGTGCACGTTCGTCGCGCCTGCGCTGCGCCGGTTCTCCTCGGCGCGCGCGAGCGCATGGCGCGAGAGCTCGTAGCCGTGCAGCTCGGCCTTCGGGAACGCGCGAGCGAGCTCGAGCAGCGCGGCGCCGGAGCCGCATCCGACGTCCGCGACCTTCGCGCCTGCGTCCAGCTTCTCCTTCAATCCCGCAATCGCCGGCACGCCCACGCGCACCAGGAAATTCCGCACCCACGGCGCGAAGCCGCGCTCGATTCCGCGCGCGCCTTCCGGCCCGATCGCGTCGTAGGGGAGTCCGACGCCGGTTTGGAATGCGCCGCGCAGCTGCTCGACGAGCGCGAGCGTCTTCGGCAGCTGCGAGAACATCCCCGCTCCGAACGCGGGATGGCTCTCGTTCGCGAGCACCGCTTTGCCCTCGGGCGAGAGCGCGAAGCGGCCGTCGGGCTGCGTCTCGAGCACCCGCGCGGCGCCTTGGTTGTAGAGCCACTCGCGCACCCAGCGCTCCGCGAGCCCGGTGCGCTCGGCGAGCTCCGCCGAGGTCGCCGGGCCGTGCTCGGCGAGCGCGCGATAGAGCCCGAGGTCGTCGCCGAGATAGACGAGCGCCGAGGTGACTGCGCCGTTGAGCAGGCCGAAGACGTGCTTCGAGTATTCCTTCAGCCGCTCGGGATCGAGCTTCGTGCGCGTTGTTTCCATGCGCGCAGCATCGCGCAGCGCGGGCGTGCGGGGCTACCCGCGACGCATGGCGTGCGAGCGAATCAGGACGGGCGCGCGGCGCCGGCCCCGCCCTTCCCGCGGCGGGCCGACTTCACGCGCAAGAGCTCGCGCTCCTCGCCGCCCGCGTGCTTCTTGCGCAAGAAGTCCTGATAACGCGCGAACGCGCGCGGGCGGCGCTCGGCGAACCACGCGAGGAACGCTCCGGCCTCCACCCAGCAGAGCTTGTCCGGCGGGCCGTCGGCCGGCGTGAAGCGCTTCTCGCACGAGCGCCAGTCGAAGTCCTTGCAGATCGCCGGTCGCTGCTCGTAGACGCCGCAGGTGCCGGCGGCGGTCAGGTTCTCGCAGCGCGTGCGGAACAGGACGTGCCACGCGTCGTCCCAGTCGACGAAGATCTCGACGCCGCGGTGGTAGAGGTACCAGACGATCTGGTCGTACTCGGCGCTCGTGGTCGGCGTGTCGATCTCGACTGCGACGTACGTGCAGCACTGCGCGCACTCGAAGCACGGATGGCTGGATTCCTTCTCCACGATCGGCAAGAGCCGCTCGCTGCTGCGCCGCTCGTCGTTCACCACGACCTCCCGAGAGGACCGTGGACTCTACAAGCTCGCAGCGCGCGTCCCAGCGTTCGAACGGCCCGCGCGATCAACGCGCGCTCGCGAGCTCCTGCGGCGTGAACTCGCGCTCGTCGTCGAACACGCGCAGCGGCTGCCAGCCGGCGACCTCCGACATGCGCGGCATGCCGCTCGTCATCGCGCCGGTCGGGTCGATCACCCAGGGGTCATCGGGATTCTCGAACCACAGTGTCACCATGTGGTGTTGGCCGTCGGCGGGGCGCACGACGATCGCGCGCAGCACCTCGCGCTCCGGAAAGCCGAGATCCCGTAACAAGTTGAACGCGAGCAGCTCGAGTCCGTCGCAGTCGTCGCCGTCGCTGGCGAGCGTCTCCTCGAGCGTCGCCCAGTGATCGAACGCGCCGTCGGGTCGATAGTGGCTGCGCGCGTTCTCCTGAATCCACGCGGCCACCTCGCTCGCCTGACGGCGCTGCTGCTCGCGCCGGAACGACGCGAATTTCTCGCGCAGGCTGGCGGCCTCGGCCTTCGGGCTGCGGTCGGGAGCCCCGGACACCGACGCCGGCGCGACCGCGAGGTCGGCGTGATCGGCGCGCTCGCGCGCCTGCCAACCGGAGATCTTCGGCCGCCACGGATCGTCGGGCGCGGAGCGCGTGAAGTACGCGAACGCGGCGCTCGGCGGCGGCGTCTGCCGGACGTGCGCGCAGCCCGGCGTCAGCGACGCCAGCAACAGCACGCAGGCGAGTCCACGAATGCGCGCGCGAAGCCGACCCATGACCCGCAGGCATCGGCACGAAACGCTCAGGGATTGAGCGCTGCCGGTGCGTTGCCTCCGACGGAAA
>DASTOI010000089.1:0-3969 GCA_035762585.1 Myxococcota bacterium | reverse complement strand
GGTGTTCGCGAGTCTGTTCGAGAACTTCGATGTCTCGCTTGCTACCAGCTACACGGACGCGGAGCTCCGGTCGTCGGTCCTTTCGCAGCCGGATCCGCCCATGCCCGGGGATCCGCTCCCTCCGCCGGTGGTGGTAGGCGGGCTCGAGAAAGGAAATCGCCTGCCCACCATCCCGAAGTTCCAGGCGGCTGTCGCGGCGACGTACACCGTTCCGGCGATCGTGAGCGACATGGACGGCTTCGCCAGCATTTCGTATCAGCACGTGGGCTCGCGCTGGACACAAACCGGTGATCAGGATCCGGCTTTCCTCAATCCAGTGAACTTGATCACGACGGTGGGTAATCCGACCGTCTCCACGCTCAGCTTCGACCCTAAGCAGAGCGCCTACGACCTGGCGAACCTCCGGGTTGGTGTGCGCAACGACCGCTGGGAGCTCGCGTTCTACATCAACAACCTGTCTGACGAGCGCGCCGAACTCGCGCTCGACCGCGAGCGCGGCGGACGCGCGCGGGTCGGGTTCCTCACGAACCAACCGCGCACGTACGGCCTGACGACGCGCATCAACTACTAGACGAGCGGGTCGCCCGAACGCGCGGGGTGGCGAAAGCTGCCCCGCGCGTTTTCTTTCCGGTGCGAGGCGCGAGGAGCGGGAATGGGCGATTGCAACGGCCTGCGCTTCACCGCGGCGCTGTGCGCGTTTCTCATCGCGGGCTCCGGCGCGAGCTCGGACGCCGCCGCAGAGGAGGTCGAGCGCGCCGACGTCGTGGACGTCGACGGCGCGCAGCTGTTCGTCGAGCTGCGCGCCGCCGATGCGGCGGCGCCCATCTTGTTGTGGCTGCACGGCGGGCCCGGCGGCGCCGAACGGCCGCTGTTCCGCCAGTTCAACGGCGATCTCGAGCGCGACTTCGTCGTCGCCTACCTCGATCAGCGCGGGGCGGGGCGCTCGTTCGACGCGGACGCCGATCCAGCGAAGCTGACGATCCCCCAACACCTGCAGGATCTCGATCGCGTGATCGACCATCTGCGCGAGTCATTCGGAAAACGGCGCGTCGGGCTGGTTGGGCACTCGTGGGGCAGTGCGCTCGGACTGCTGTACGCGGCCGAGCATCCCGAGAAGGTGTCTGCGTTCGTCGGCGTCGCGCAGGCGGTCGCGACGCGCGAGGCGCAGGAGCGCGAGCTCGCGTTCCTGCACGCGGAGGCAGAACAGCGAGACGACGAGGAGGCGCTCGTCGCGCTGAAGGAGATCGGCCCCGCGCCGTACGACGACGTCGACGAGGTGCTGAGCGCGGAGCGGCTCACGGAGCGTTACGGCGGGCTCTTCCATCGCCCGCCGAACCGCTGGAGCATCGTGCTGCGCGGCCTCTGGCGCGGCGACGCCACGCCCTGGGAGCTCTACCGCATCATCCGCGGCAACCGCGTCTCGCTCGAGGCGATGCTCGCCGAGCTGCTGACCCTCGACCTGAGAGCCTCCGTGCCGCGCGTCTCCGTCCCGGTGTGCATGCTGTTAGGTCGCCACGACCGCCACGCCGACGCGAAGCTCGCCGAGGAGTACTTCCTCCAGCTCGCCGCGCCGAAGAAGACGCTCGTCTGGTTCGATGAATCGGCGCACAACGTCCCGTTCGAGGAGCCGGAGCGGTTCAACGCGGAGGTGCGAGGCTGCCTCAGTGATTCCTCGCGCCGATGACCGAGCGCGCGACCTGCGCGAATGCAAGCGCATCCTCGAGGCTGGAAGTGATCACGGCTTCGACGATCCGCAGATCGAGCGCGTGATAGCGATGCACGGCGAGGTTGCGAAAGCCGACCATCTTCTGGAGTCGCGTGCCGAGCTCCGCTTCGAGAATTCCCTCGCGCGCGAGAATCGCGAACGATTCCCGGCTCTCGTTGGGGATCCCGAGCTTGCGTTGGCGGATCATCATGTTCGCGAGGTCGATCGCGGTCTCGCAGGCGCGAATCACGTTGAGGATCGCTGCGTCCTGCGCCGTGAAGTTCGTGGCGAACGTCGTGCCTGCTCCCGCCAGCTCCTGGTGCGCACGCGCAACGCAGCGCTGGAGCGAGCTGATCTTCTGAGCGGCGATGTCAAATCGCGCGTAGCCGACGCTGGTGCGCCTGAAGTCGTCGAGTAAGTCGCGGATTTCTTCTTGGTGCCGCGCATAGCGGGTCATTGCGCAGGCTTCCCAGTCGAGAACTGTCTCCGCGTTCGAGGCGAAGACGGTGTGCCCATCCCGCAGGACCTCTCCCCGCAGCGTGTCACCGGCAGCCCGAAGATCGACGACGTCGACATCGCGACCGATGCGAGCCGCGATCGACGCCATCAGCCCGAGCGGGTCGTCAATTCGCCGCTTCGGTGGGAGGAGCACCGCGACGTCGACATCGCTGCTCGGCCAGTCATCGCCGCGCGCGTAGCTCCCGTACACGTAGATCGCCATCGCGTCGGACAGCGCTCCGAGGACGCTGTCGCGCACCGCGGAGAAGACTCGTTCGCGCTCGGCCTCGGTCATGCGTTCGCCTCGATTCGCGCGCAGAATGTCTCATGCGCAGCGCGCGAGCCAGCGCTCACCACGTGTCCACGCACGGCCTCTTCTTCCCCGGGCGCGGGGCCGGTGGCGGCGAAGCGGCGAGCGCGCGCGAGATCCAGCGCCGCGAGTCCGCGGGATCGATCACGTCGTCGATCTCGAAGTGAGACGCCGTGCTGACCGCCTTCCCGTGGTCGTACATGCGCTTCACCATCTGATCGAACAGCGCCTTGCGCTTCTCTGGGTCGGTCTCGGCGGCGAGCTCGTTTCGGTAGCCGAGCTTCACCGCGCCCTCGAGACCCATGCCGCCGAACTCGCCGGTCGGCCACGCGATCGTGAAGATCGGCGCCTTGAAGCTGCCGCCGGCCATCGCCTGCGCGCCGAGGCCGTAGCCCTTACGCAGCACGATCGTCATGAACGGGACTGTTAGGGAGGCGCCCACGACGAACAGCCGCGACGCGTGGCGGACGAGCGCGGTCTTCTCGACCTCGGGGCCGACCATGATGCCCGGCGTGTCGCACAGGAACACGACCGGGATGTCGAACGCGTCGCAGAGCTGGAGGAAGCGCGCGGCCTTGTCGGCGGCGTCGCTGTCGATCGCGCCGGCGAGGTGAGCGGGGTTGTTCGCGACGATGCCGATCGGCTTGCCCTCGATTCGCGCGAGCGCGGTGACCATGCCGTGGCCGAAGCCGCGGCGCAGCTCGAGCACGGAGCCGGCGTCGGCGAGCGTCGCGATCACGGCGCGCACGTCGTAGATGCGCAGCCGGTTCTCGGGGATCGCGCGCCGTAACAAGCGCTGGTCGGCGCACTCCCAGCGCGCGAGCGGGCCCTGGAAGTACGCGAGGTACTGCTTCGCGACGCGCACCGCTTCGCGCTCGTCCTCCACGCGCACGTCGACGACGCCGTTGCGGAACTGCACGCCGAGCGGGCCCACCTCCTCGGGCCGGAAGATGCCGAGGCCGCCGCCCTCGATCATCGCCGGGCCGCCCATGCCGATGTTCGAGCCCTCGGTGGCGATCACGACGTCGCAGCAGCCGAGGATCGCCGCGTTGCCCGCGAAGCAGAAGCCGCTCGTGATACCGACGAGCGGCACGAGCCCTGATAGCTGGCCCCAATACTGGAACGCGAGGCAGTCGAGGCCGGCGACGCCGATGCCGTCGGTGTCGCCGGGCCGCCCGCCGCCGCCCTCGGCGAAGAACACCACGGGGAGCCGCATGCGCTCGGCGAGCTCGAACAGGCGGTCCTTCTTGCGGTGATTCTGCTGGCCCTGCGTGCCCGCGAGCACGGTGTAGTCGTACGACATCACGATGCAGCGCGACTTCTCAGGGCCGAACGCGTCGCCGTTCACGCTGCCGATGCCGGCCACCAAGCCGTCGGCGGGCGTGCGCGCGATCAGGTCTTCGAGCGTACGCCGGCGACGCTGCGCAGCGACGACGAGCGGCGCGTATTCGATGTA
>DASTOI010000088.1:0-9179 GCA_035762585.1 Myxococcota bacterium | reverse complement strand
GACCGAAGAAGCATGGTCGGCGCCCGAGCTGGTCGTGAAGGTGAAGGAGCCGAACCCCACCGAGGTGAAGCGCCTCCACCAGGGGCAGACGCTGTTCACGTACCTCCATCTCGCCGCCGCCGGCTCACTCACGCAGGCGCTCTGCGACAGCGGCGTGATCGGCATCGCGTACGAGACGATCCGCAATCCCGACGGCTCGTTTCCGGTGCTCGCGCCGATGAGCGAAGTGGCGGGCCGGCTCGCGACGCAGATCGGCGCGAACTTGCTGCAGAAAGACCGCGGCGGCGCCGGCTTGTTACTGGGCGGCGTGCCCGGCGTGATGCGCGGCAAGGTCTCCGTGATCGGCGCCGGCATCGTCGGCATCAACGCGGTGCGGCTCGCGCACGCGCTCGGCGCCGAGGTTGACGTGATCGACATCGACCTGAAACGCTTGTCCTACCTGTACGACATCTTCCACGGCGAGCTGAACACGCTCTACTCGAACCGCTCGACGATCGAGCGCTCGGTGCGCACGAGCGACGTCGTCGTCGGCGCCGTCTACGTGCACGGCCGCCGCGCGCCGGTGCTGGTCAGCGAGGCGATGATCAAGTCGATGGCGCCCGGCTCGGTGGTGGTCGACGTCGCGGTCGACCAGGGCGGCTGCATCGAGACGATCCATCCGACCACGCACTCGAACCCGACCTACGTCGTCCATGACGTGATCCACTACGGCGTCGCGAACATGCCGGGCGCGGTGCCGCGCACCTCCACCTTCGCGCTCACCAACACCACGTTCCACTACATCGAGGCGCTCGCCGGCCTCGGCAGCGCCGAGGCCGTGCGCCGCGACCCCGCATTGCGGCAGGGCTCGAACGTGTGGGAAGGCAAGGTCGTCTGCCAAGGCGTCGCCGAGTCGTTAGGGATGAAGTACGTGCCGGTGGAGAGCGTGCTGTGAAGGTGCGGCGCGAACGAGCGCTCGACGCGCTCTCGTTGCCCGGGCAACGAGCCCCAACAAGCCGGCTGCTCAGCTCGATCGGCGACGTTCCGCCAGCGGAGTTCGAAGCGAACTACTACGCAGCCAAGCAGAGTCCAGCCAAGGAGGCCGGACTCAACTGAACGAGCCTCCGGGAAAACCGGGGCGGTTCACAGCCAGACGAAGATTCCGTTGTCGACGCCGAACCGGGCGACCACGTTCGTCGCACTCAGCGTGTCGAACTGGTAGATGACGGCGACCTCGGTGTTTACCGTCCACTGGTTCGGGATCGCGATCGGCATCGCGCTCCAGTTGCCGTTCAGGTGCAGCGGGTCGCCGAGCCAGTTCCCGAGAATCGATGCGGCAGCGGACAGGGGCTGATCAGGAGTGGCCGTGGCCGGCGCGAGGTGGCAATCGCCGGCCGGAGGCGCGCACCGATGCTGACCGCAGTGTGAGCGGTCGACTTCCGGCGAGCCCGGGGGGGTAGGAGGCCGACTCGAGAGGAGCGATCCGGAGTACGCGGGGGTCCAGCACACCCGGAGGCTGCTGTTCGACTCCGCTCGCCTTTCGGCTCGCTGCGCGCGGTGCAGGGCGCCGCTTGCTAGCTCGAAGGCGGTCACACCATCCGAATGCGCGGCGTCTTCGTGCGGTTCACGAGTGCGGCGCGGTCGGCGCCTTCGCTCGGGTAGGCGGCGTAGCCGAACGCGAGGGCGGGGCGGAGCGGCGTCGCGAGCGCCTCGTCGCGCGCGATCTCCTCGGCGACCTGGCGCGCGAGCGTCGCGACGCGCTCTTCGGGGCGCGGGCCGGGGTCGGGCAGCAGCACGAGCAGCTCGGCGTCGCCGCCGCGCGCGACGACGTCGAACTCGCGCGCGTTGTTGCGGAGCGCTTCGGCGGTGCGCTGGAGCACGAGGTCGGCGCGCCGCGTGTCGGCGCGGCGCACGTCCGCGAGGTTCTCGATGCGGCAGGAGACGACCGCGAGCGCGTTCTCCCGGCCGGCCGCGCGCGCGAGCTCCTGATCGAGCCGCCGCCCCCAATAGTCCGCGTTCGGGAGGCCGGTCTCCTCGTCGAAGTTGCGGTGCTTCGCGGTCGCGGCGTGGAATGCGGCGTTCTCGAGCGCGCGCTCGACGTAGCTCACGTAGCGCGCGAACACCTGCAGGTCGTCGTCGCTGAACAGGCCGGCGAAGAACTGATCGGCCGCGACCTTGTCGTAGAACGCGAGCGTGCCGATCGGGCGGCCGTCGCGCTTCAGCGGCGCGACCAGCGCGGAGCGCGTCCCGCCGGCGAGCGCCGCGAACGCGGGCTCCTTCGCGAGGCTGCGCAGCAGGCGGGGCTGGCGCGTCTTCAACGCCTCGACGCACAGCTGCTTGTCGAGCTTGAACAGCGTCTCCTGGCCGCGCGGGTCGGCCGAGCCGTAATAGCTCTTGATCACGAAGCGCTTGCTCTCGGGATCCTGGAGCCGCAGCACCGCGTGATCGGCCTCGAGGATCAGCGCGCCGGACGAGGTGGTCATGCGCGCGACCTCGGCGGGATCGCGCGCCGAGAGCAGCCGGATGCCGGTCTCGTTGATCGCGCTGACCTTGGTCGCGCGCGCGGACGTGCGCGCCTCGCGCTCGGCCTTCGCGATCTCTTCCGCCGCCGCGGCCGCGATCTCGAGCAGCGTCTCGCGCAGCGCGCGGCTGCGCCGTGCGTCGACGCCGCTGGTCTGCACGGAGAGCACGCCGAGGCAGGCATCGCCGGCGATCAGCGGCAGCGCGGCGTACGCGAGCACGCCCGGCTCGGAGTCGAGGAAGCGCGGCGAGCGCTCGGAGGCTGCGCGCCCGTCGATGCCGGCGCCGAGCGCGATGCGGTACTCGCCGCCGAGCCCGCCGCCCGCGAGCGAGGTCGCGGCGAGGCGCAGCTCGTCGTCGCTCAGCAGGTAGAGCGTCGCGATGCCGCCGGGCGCGAGCGCCGCGACGCGCTGGCAGAGCGCCTCGAGGCGCGCCTCGAGCGCGCTCACGCCCCCTAATGCCTCGCGCACGGCGTTCACCGCCGCGTAGCGCGACGCCTGGCGCCGCAGGCAGTCGTGCTCCTGCGCGCGCGCGATGATCTCGGCGCCGCGCCGGCCGAGCTGCTCTGCGAACGCGAGGTCGTCGTCGTCGAACGCGTCGGCGCGCGTCGTGTGATGCAAGTTCAGGACGCCGAGCACCTTGCCCGCGTGCACGAGCGGCACGCACAACGCGCTCTCGACGTCGCCGCGCTCGCGCAGCAGGCGGAACTCCTCGCGATCGGCGCGGCCGCGCACCTTGATCGGCTTCGCCTCCGCGGCGGCGCGGCCCGCGATGCCCTCGCCGAGCTTCACGCGGATCTTCGGCCAGAGCTCCGGCTCGACCCCGCTGGCCACGCGGATCGAGAGCTCGCCCTTCGCGGCATCGAGCAGCATCAGCGAGCCGCCGTCCGCGCCGGTCACGCCCTTCGCGATCTCGAGCATGCGCGCGAACAGCTCGTCCGGGTCGACCGTCAGGTTCACCGACTCGACGACCTCGTGGAGCGCCTGCAGCAGCTCCGACTTGCGGTCCGAGCTCGAGACGCCGTAGCCCCATAACAAGCGCGCGGTGAGCGGCGAGACCACTTGCACGCTGGTTGCGGTGTCCGGGAAGCGCTCTGCAAACGGAACGCCCGCGCCGGCGTCGATCACCGCGTGCAGCGGGCGCGAGAACAGCGCCGGGTTCGCGTCGATCGGAAACGAGACGCGCAGCGTCGCCGCGCGCGCCCGCGCCGCCGCGACGTCGTCCGCGAAGGCGCCCGCGATCTCGATCTCCGCGTTCTCGAGCAGAACCGGGACGAGCGCGAGCGTTTCCTCGGTGACGCCGTACAGCGCGACGGGCTTGCGCATGCGGTCAGGCGTCCTCGCTCTCGAAGCGCAGCGTGAGCGTCAGCTGGGTGCGGCGGCCGCTCGCGTCGCGCACGGCGAACGGAATGCGCAGGCCGCCGGGCGCAACCTGCGCCGGCCCGGCCGGCTCGATCGCGAAGCCGGAGGCACCGGGCTCTGCAGCCACTTCGAGCTTCGCGGTCGGCGCTCTCGGCGCGGGCTTCGCAGCCGCGGCCGTAGCCGGGCTGCGCTTCGCGGTCTCGAAGCTCGCCTCGAACACCGATTCGGCCTCGGAGACCGTCTCTTCGAACGTCGCCGGCGGAGCGGAGACGCCCGGCTGAGAATCCTCGGGCGTGACGACGCGCTCGAGGAGCTGCGTCGTGCCCGGCGGCGGCGCGACCGCCGCTGCGGGCTTCGCGATCGTCGCCTCGAACGCGGCGCGATCGAGCACCTGCGTCACGCCGGGCGGCGGAGCAGGGCGCGCGGGCCCGAGCCGAACCTGCGTCACGGCGTTCGCGGCGCTCGGCGCGGCGGACTTCGCGACCGGCGCGCGTCGGGCGGCGGGCGATGCGGGCGCCGGCTCGGCCTCCTGCGCGCGCTCGCGCAAGCTGCGGATCACGCGCTTCGAGATCGTCGTCAGCGTCTGGAGCACGCCGGTGCCGTCCTTCGCGACCGCCTCGAACGCCGTCGCGCCGCGCATCGCGAGCTTTCGGTGCAGGTCTTCGAGCGCGTACGGATCGGCGAGGTCGCGCTTGTTGTACTGCACGACCAGCGGCATCTCGTCGATGCGCCGGCCGTATGCGGCGAGCACCGTCTTCAGCTCCTCCAAGCTCGCGAGGTTCTCGGCGAGCCGCTCGCGGCGCGCGTCGAGCACGAGCACGACGCCGTCGGTGCGATCGAGCAGCTGCTTGCGCGTGTGCGCGTGCTCGGGCTCGCCGGGCAGCGCGACGATCTGGATGCGCGTGCGCACGCCGCCCACTTCACCGAGCTCGATCGGCAGCGTCGCGTAGGTGACGGTCGGGTCGAGGCGCGTCGGCAGGAAGCGCAGCTCGCCGCGGTGGTCGGGGCGCAGCTTCGCGTGGATCACGCGCAGGTTCGTGCGCTTGCCGGCGCCCTCCGCGCCCCAATACACGATGCGCGCATTGACCGCGCTCCCCCCCTCCGCGTCGTTCATCACATCTTCCCCTTCTTCTGCAGATTGCGGCGCGCGTGCGTCGAGATCACCGAGGGCACGTCTTTGCTCTTCACGAGATTCCTGAGGTCCTTCTCTTGGAGGAAGTTCATGAACTTCACCGAGAAGTAGACCGGGCATTTCGGGTTCGCGACGAGCGCCAGCTTGACCGAGTAGCTCTTCGTCCACTCGCGATTGCTCGCGATGATGCGCAGCACTTCGTCGGAGAGGTTGCGCGACTTCGCGAAGCCGGCCACCTCCTCCTCGCTGATGCGCGGACTGCGGATCGCGGCGGTCGAGACGATCTTGTTCCGGTCGCGCACGAGCAGGCCGCGCGCTTCCTTGTTGCCGAGCCGCGCCAGCTTCACTTTCTGCATCACGCTCATCTTCTGGATCAACGCGAACAGGTTGCCCTGCGCCGCCTCGTCGATCTCGCCCTCGTGCTCCTCGAGGAGCTCCTTCGCGAACTCGCTCGCGTCGTCGCCGAGGATCGCACGCAGCGCGGCGAGCGCGGCCTCGTCGGTGACTTCGTCCGGCGCGATCGCAGTGCCGGTGTCTTCGGGAGCCTCTTCCGCCGCGGGACGTTCGAGGCCGAGAAACGAGAGGATGCGGTCGATCGTCGACTTGCCCGTGAGCGGGTTCTCGCCGAGCGCGTCGACGATCCCGGGCGCGCGCAAGAGGCGCGTCTGGTTCGCGGCGACGATGTCGATCACGCGGCGGTGCGGGAGCGTCGCGAGGAACGCGGCGGTGTCGTCGTCCGCGTGCGCGTTCAGCGCGAGCACCTCCATGCGCGCGGCGTCGTCCTTGTAGAGGTGCGCGAGGAAGCTGAGCACCGCGGGGTGCGCCGCGCCGCCGAGCACCGTCTTCGCGATCCCGTCGGGCAGCTGCTCGAGGCTCGCGCGCGCGGTGTCCTTCACCTGTGCATCGCCGTCGTTCGCGAGCACGAACAGCACGGTCGCGAGCTCGACGGGCTCGAGCGGCAGCGCGCCGCTGGCGGCGAGCCGCCGCACCTCGAGCGGCGCATCGCGCTGCACGTAGCGCCCGGCCTGCGGCGAGAGCGTGAGCTGGATCTTTTGCTTCGGCTGGCTCACGGAACCCCTCGCGCCCGGGCGAGGGGCCGCGACTTCACGTCTTGGCGGCGGCCTTCGCGCGAGCTTCGGCGATCACCTTCTCCCGCTTCTCCGCGGGCACCTCGTCGTAGTGCGAAAACTCCATGTGGAATGCGCCCTTGCCCCCGGTCAGGCTGGTGAGGGCGCTCGCGTACTCCAGCATTTCGGCCATAGGCACCTCGGCCTTGACGACCAAGCCGTGGCCGTGGCTTTCCGTGCCTTGCACCCGGCCGCGCCGGTGCGCGATGTCGCCCATCAGGTCGCCCATCTGCTCCGGGGGCGCGGTCACCTCGACCCGCATGATCGGCTCGAGCAGCGTCGGCTTGGCCTGCTCCATCGCGGCCTTGAAGCCGTACGAGCCGGCCAGCTTGAAGGCCATCTCGTTCGAGTCGACGGCGTGGAACTTGCCGTCGATGCAGCGCGCCTTCACGTCGACGACGGGGAAGCCGGCCAGCGGGCCGTGCTGTGCTGCCTCGAGGATGCCCTTCTCGACGGCCGGGATCAGGTTGCGCGGGATCGCGCCGCCGACGATCTCGTCCGAGAACTCGAGGCCCGAGCCGCGGGGCAGCGGCTCGAGTGTCAGGTACGCGACGCCGTACATGCCCTTGCCGCCGGTCTGCTTTTTCAGCTTTCCCTCCACGTTCTCGGCCCGGCCCTTGATCGTCTCGCGGTACGGAACCTTCGGCGTGTGCAGCTCGACGTCGACGTCGTAGAGGCGGTGGAGCTTCTGCACCGCGATGCGCACGTGGAGCTCGCCCATGCCGGTCAGCAGGAATTCGCCGGTCGCGGCGTCGCGCGAGACATGGAGCGTCGGGTCCTCCTCCGTGAGCCGGTGCAGCGCGAGGAACAGCTTGTCCTCGTCGGCCTTCGACTTCGCGGAGATCGCGTACGAGATCACGCCTTGCGGAATCGGGATCTCGGGCAGGTGCAGTCCGTTCTTCTCCGCGGTGAGCGTGTTGCCGGTGTGCACGTCCTTCAGCTTCGCGACGGCGACGACATCGCCTGGGCCGGCCTCGGCCACCTCGACGAGCTCACTGCCGTGCAGCAGCAGCAGCTTGCCGAGCCGCTCCTTCTCGCCGCGCGTCGCGTTCACGATCGTCTCGTCGTGGCGCAGCGTGCCCGAGACGACGCGCATCACCGAGAGCGTGCCCGCGTAGCGATCGATCACGGTCTTGAAGACGGCGGCGGAGAACGGCTCGCTCGGGCTCGGCGCGACGTCGAGCTCTTGGTGATCCGCGATGCGCTCGGCGTGCCACGCGCCGCGCTCCTCCGCGGAAGGCAGCAGGTGCGTCGCCGCCCACAGCAGAGCAGGCACGCCGATCTCGCTGGTCGACGCGCCGCACAGAACCGGCAGCAGCTTGCCCGCGCGCGTCGCCGCGACGAGGCCTGCCTGCAGCTCGTCGTCGCTGAGCTCGCCGCGCTCGAGATAGGTCTCGGTGAGCGCGTCGTCGGTCTCGGCGACGGCTTCGATCAGCCGCGCGCGCGCCGCCGCGGCCTCGGCCGCGTGGCTCTGCGGGATCGCGTCGTCCTTGCCGTTCTGCGCGCGCATGCTGACGAGGTCGATCACGCCTTTCAGCGCCGGCCCCGCGCCGATCGGGATCGCGAGCGGCGCCGGATTCGCGCCGAGCTCGCGCAGCGACTCGACCGCGGCCGCGAAATCCGCGCGGTCCTTGTCGAGGCCGCTCACGTAGGCGACGAGCGGAACGCCGGTCGCTTCGGCCGCGCGGAACATGCTCTCGGTGCCGACCTTCGCGCCGCCGACGGCCGAGACGACGAGGATCGCGCCATCGAGAGCCTTCAGCGCAATCTGCGCGTCGCCCTGGAAGTTCGGGTCGCCGGGCGTGTCGACGAGCGTCAGGTGGAGTCCATTCCAGTCGAACCCGTAGACGTGGGCGCCGAGCGTGTGGTGGCGCTCCTTCTCCTCGGGCGCGACGTCGAGGTGCGACGTGCCGCCGTCCACCGACCCCAATGCCTTCGTGGCGCCCGCGCTGTGCAAGAGCGCCTCACCGAGCGAGGTCTTGCCGTCCCCCGCGTGGCCGATCAGGGCGAAGTTGCGGGTATGCGCAGCGTCCACTTTCTCCATGGGGGTCTCCTGCAAGCGAAGCGCGCAGCGAGGCGGAGTCGTCGGAGCCGAGCGGAGTCGAACAGTGGGTTCCGCGTGCGCTGGACACTCAGCGTGCGTTGTTCGGTGATTCTGAGTCGGTTTCCTAACTGATGGTGGGCTTCTCCTGGGAGCGGTTCTTCTCGAAGAGCAGGCGCAGGCCTTCGAGCGTGAGGTGCGGCTCGACGCGCTCGATCGTCTCGGTCTCGGCGGCGATGCGCTGCGCGAGGCCGCCGGTCGCGATCACGCGCGTCTGTTCGCCGAGCTCGCCCTTGATGCGGCGGACCATCGCGTCGACGAGGCCCGCGTAGCCGAATAACAACCCGGACTGGATCGACTGCGTCGTCGTGCGGCCGATCACCGATCGCGGCCGCGCGAGCTCGACGCGGTGAAGCATCGAGGTGCGCTCGAACAGCGCTTCCATCGAAATCACGATGCCGGGGAAGATCGCGCCGCCGAGGTACTCGCCGCGCTCGCTGACGCAGTCCCACGTCGTCGCAGTGCCGAAGTCGACCGCAATCACCGGGCCGCCCATCAGCTCGTAAGCCGCGACCGAGTTCACGATGCGATCGGCGCCGACCTCGCGCGGGTTCTCGTAGCGCACCGGCATGCCGGTCTTGATCCCCGGTCCGACCACGAGCGGCGGCTTCCCTAACAGCTTGCTGCAGACGCGCTCCCAGATCGGCAGCAGCGGCGGCACGACGGTCGAGACGATCGCGTCGCGGATCGACTCGAGCTTGCAGCCGGCGAGGCCCGTCAGCCCATGCAGCGTCACCAGGATCTCGTCGCTGGTCTGCTCGCGATGGGTGGCCATGCGCCAGTGGTGCGCGAGCGCGGGCTTGGTGGGATCGCTCAGGTCGAAGACGCCGACCGTCACGTTCGTGTTGCCGATGTCGATGGCGAGCAGCGCAGTCACGCGGAGGGCTCCTTCATCACGGTGACGTCGCCGGCGAGGAAGCGTTCCTCGCCGGCGTACGTTCCGAGGCGCAACGATCCAT
>DASTOI010000087.1:0-4181 GCA_035762585.1 Myxococcota bacterium | reverse complement strand
CAGATCCTCTCCGTCGATCGCGAGCTTGCCCTCCACGCGGCAGCCCTCGATCACGTCGTTCATGCGGTTGATGCAACGGATGAAGGTCGACTTGCCGCAGCCCGATGGGCCGATCAACGCGGTGACCCGGTGCTCGGGGATGTCGAGGTCGACGTCGAACAACGCCTGCTTCTCTCCGTAATGAACGGAGAGACCGCGCGCGGAGATCTTCGGGGACGACATTTTCGCGATCACCATCGCCGCTCGAAGCGATTCCGGAGCAGCACCGCCGACAGGTTCATTAGCACGAGGAACGCGAGCAGAACGATGATCGCGGCGGACGTGCGCGCGACGAAGGCGCGCTCGGAGCTGTCGGCCCACAGGTAGACCTGCACCGGAAGCGCCGTCGATGGATCGAGCGGGCCGCTCGGGACGTCCACGATGAACGCGACCATCCCGATCATCAACAGCGGCGCCGTCTCGCCGAGCGCGCGCGCCATACCCAGGATCGTCCCGGTCAGGATCCCGGGCATCGCGAGCGGGAGGACATGATGTAACACGCACTGCAGCTGCGACGCACCGACGCCGAGCGCGGCCTCGCGGATCGACGGGGGAACGGCGCGAACCGCTGCACGTCCGGCGATGATCACGGTCGGCAGCGTCATCAGCGCGAGCACCATGCCGCCGGCGAGCGGCGCGGAGCGCGGAATCCCGAAGAAGCCGAGGAAGATCGCGAGGCCGAGCAGACCGAACACGATCGACGGCACGGCTGCCAAGTTGTTGATGTTGATCTCGAGCCAATGCGTCCAGCGATTCTTCGGCGCCAGCTCCTCGAGATAGATCGCCGCTGCGACGCCGAGCGGGAATGACAGCGCGAGCGTCGTCAGCAGGGTCCAGAACGATCCGACCACCGCGCTCCACACGCCGGCGAGCTCGGGCTCCCGGCTGTCGCCCGAAGTCAGCAGTCGCAGCGCAAAGACGCGCTGCACGAGGCCGCGCGCGACGAGCGCATCGAGCCAGCGGAGCTGCGCGTCGCTCAGCGCACGCTCGTCTTCCGACACGTCACGGCCGCCCTCGCCGCGCAGCGCGAGGTCGGCTTCGTCAGAGAGCAGCGCCTCGAACGAGATCGTCCGGCCAATCAGGCTCGGATCGCCGAGCACGCGGTCGCGCAGGTCGTAGGCTGCACCCCGGCTGAGAATGCTGCCGAGCGCACGTTTCTCGCGCCGCCCCGAGGCCTCCGGGAACTGCGCGACGAGCGCGTCGCGCAGCAGACCCGTGTAATTCGCCTCGCCGATCAGCAGCGGATCTCGCGTCCCGTCGGGATCGATCGCGGCCTCCTCGAGCTCTACCTCGAGCCGCGCCCGGTGCTCGAAGAACGCGGGCAGGCCGCGCCACAGGATGCTGGCGAGCAGGATGACCAGCGCCGCGATCGCGGAGCCGACGGCGGCAGCGCCGATGCGCCGGAAGCGCCGTTCGGCGGCGTAACGCCTGCGCAGCACCGCGCCGCGCACCTCACTCATACCGCTCTCGATTGCGCCGCACGACCTCGAGCGCGATCGCGTTCAGTGCGAGCGTCACGACGAACAGGGCGAGACCGAGCGCGAACGCCGCGAGCGTCTTCGCGCTGTCGAACTCCTGGTCGCCGACGAGCAGCGTCACGATCTGGACGGTCACGGTGGTGACGGCTTCGAGTGGATTCGCGGTGAGATTCGCGGCGAGCCCAGCCGCCATCACGACGATCATCGTCTCGCCCACCGCACGGGAGACCGCGAGAAGCACGGCGCCGACGACGCCCGGCAGCGCAGCCGGGAGCACGACGCGGCGAATCGTCTCGGACGGCGTCGCGCCGAGCCCCAGCGAGGCCTCGCGCAGCGACTGCGGCACCGCCTTGATCACGTCGTCCGAGAGCGACGAGACGAACGGAATGATCATCACGCCCATCACGCCGCCGGCGACGAGCGCGCTCTCCGACGAGATCCCCAGGCCGATGCGTTCGCCGAAGCCACGCATCAAGGGAGCCACGGTGAGCGCGGCGAAGAAGCCGTAAACGACCGTCGGAATCCCGGCGAGCACTTCGAGCAGCGGCTTCACGATCGCGCGCACGCGCGGCTCCGCGTACTCCGCGAGATAGATCGCCGAGAGCAGCCCGACCGGCACCGCGACGCTCATCGCAATGAAGGTGATCAGCAGCGTGCCCGCGAAGACGGGAATCGCGCCGAAAGCGCCGGAAGAGCCCACCTGATCGGCGCGGATTGCCGTCTGCGGGCTCCATTGCAGCCCGAACAGGAACTCGCTGAGCGGCACGCGCTCGAAGAAGCGGGCCGCCTCGACCACGAGCGAGGCGATGATGCCGGCCGTCGTCAGGATTGCGACCCAAGAGCTGAGCGCGAGCGCCGATCGCAGCGCGCGCTCGACCGGCACGCGCGCGTTCAGCGACGGCATGATGCGCGAGCGCGCGAGCCACGCGCCGGACGCGCCGGCGAGCGCTGCCGCGCCCAGCGCGACTCCGCGCGCCGGCCCGTCGAGCGCCGCCGCAATGAGCAAGCACGCGAGCGCCGGCAGCACGCCCCAGAGCGCGACGAAGTTTCCGTAATAGACGGCGCGCGCCGGCAGCCGCACGCCGTCGCGAGAAAAGGCGAGCGCTCGCCTCTGGCCGAGCCAGAAGGCGAGCGCTCCGAGCGTGAGTATTGTTGCGAGGGAAAGCGTCAGCATCGTGTGGACGCGCGGCGGCCGAACGAACGGCCGCCGCGCGAGACAACCTACTTCAGCGCGAACGCCGTGAGAGCCAGCGCGCTCTTCCTCACCGCGGCGCGTTCCGCGTCGACGAGCGGAATCAAGCCGTGCTCGGCGAGGTAGCCGTCCTCGGACGATGCGGCGTCGCTCGTGAACGCGGCGATGAACTCCTTCAACCCGGGAACCTTTCCGACGTGTGCCTTCTTCACGTAGAAGTACAGGGGCCGAGAGACGCCGTAGCTGCCTTCCGCGATTGCATCGAAGCTCGGCGCGACGCCGTCGATCGTGTTGCCGCGGATTTTGTCGGTGTTCTCATCGAGGAACGAGAAGCCGAAAATCCCGAACGCGTTCGGGTTCGCGACGAGCTTCTGCACGATCAGGTTGTCGTTCTCGCCCGCCTCGATGAAGGCGCCGTCCTCGCGAAGCCCGTGGGCGACCGCCTTGAAGGCGTCCTCGTCCTTCGTCTTCAAGTCCGCCAGCATCGGGAACGCCTTCGCGCCGCCTTCCATCGCGAGCTCGACGAACGCGTCGCGCGTGCCCGAGGTCGGCGGCGGCCCGAGCACCTCGATCTTGGTCGCGGGAAGCGACGGGTCGACGTCGCTCCACTTCACGTACGGGTTCGGCACGAGCTTTCCGTTCACCGGTACCTGCTTCGCGAGCGCCATGAAGACGTGCTGCTTCTTGACCGGCATCGCCTTCGCCTTCCTGGAGTTCGCGAGCACGATGCCGTCGTAGCCGACCTTCACCTCGACGATCTCGCCCACGCCGTTCGCCTGACAAGCGGCGAGCTCCGTGCCTTTCATGCGCCGTGACGCGTTGGCGATGTCCGGCGTCGCGTCGCCGAGCCCGCCGCAGAACAGCTTGATCCCGCCGCCGGTCCCGGTGCTCTCTACGACCGGCGTCTTGAAGCCGCGCGAGCGCCCGAACTGCTCGGCGACGGCGGTGGAGAACGGATAGACGGTGGACGAGCCGACGATGCGAATCTGATCGCGCGCGGTCGCGGGCGCGGCGACGGCTGCCGTGAGGCAGAGCGCGACGAGGAGCAGAGAGCGCTTCATGGTTTCTTCCTTCGGTTCGAGTTTCGTGGAGGACGCTACGGAGGCGAAGCGTCGCAACGATGGGCGCTTCGTGACATTCCCGTGACGAAGGGGGTCTCGTCGCGAGGCCGCGCCTCAGCGCCGCGACGCCCGCGTTCAGAACTTCACGACCACATCGGTGCGCAAGCGGAAGCGCTCGCTGCCGGCGATCGAGGTCGCGAAGAGCGGTGAGCTCTCGAGCGCGTCGGAGAGGAACAGCTCGAGCGTCAGCTCGGTGTTCGAGAAGACCTGCCGCGTGCCGTAGAACGCCCAGCCTTCGCGGTTGGTGAAGCCGTCGGTGAGATCGCTGTCGATATAGAACGCCGGAGCGAAGTCGGCCTCGAGGGCATAATAACCGACGCCCAGCATGACGAACTGCTTCGGATCGCCGAC
>DASTOI010000086.1:0-2883 GCA_035762585.1 Myxococcota bacterium | reverse complement strand
TGACGGTTCGCGGCGAGGGTCCCGCGGCCGCGAGCGCTCGTGCATACTGCTCGCATCGCAGGCGGAATCGATCGTGTCGCTGCAAGACGACCTGACTCGCGAGATCCGCGAAGGCCCGTCGGGCCCCGAGGTCGGCGCGCTCTTCGATCTCGATCAGACGCTCGTCGCGGGCTTCTCCGCGACCGCGTTCCTACGCGAGCGCGTGATGTCGGGGCGCATCTCGCCGAAGGAGCTGTCCGACACGCTCGCCGGCGCGCTCTCGTTCGCGCTCGGTCGCACCGGGTTCTCAGGGATGCTCGCCGGCGTGGTCGCGACCTACCGCGGCCTCAGCGAAGCCGCGATGCGCGAGCAGGCGGAGGAGGTGTTCGAGAAGCGGCTCGCGAAGGACATCTACCCCGAGGCGCGCGTGCTCGTCGAGGCGCATCGCGCGAGAGGCCACACGCTCGCGATCGTGTCGTCTGCGCTCACTTATCAGGTCGAGCCGTTCGCGCGCGCGCTCGACATCCCGCACGTGATGTGCACGCGGCTCGACGTCGAAGACGGCGTGTTCACCGGCGAGGTCGTGAAGCCCACCTGCTGGCAGGAGGGCAAGCTCCACTACGCGCGCGTGCTCGCCGAGCGCGAGGGCTTCGACCTCGCGCAGTCGTACTTCTACAGCGACAGCGCCGACGATCTCGCGCTGCTCGAGGCGGTCGGCATGCCGCGCCCGCTGAATCCGGGCTCGCGCCTCGCCGGCATCGCGCGCAACCGCGGCTGGCCGATCCGCCGCTTCACCAGCCGCGGCCGCCCGGACGCAGAGGCGGTCGCGCGCACTGCGCTCGCGTACGGGAGCATCGTGCCCTCGGTGCTGGTGGGGCTCGGCGTCGGCTTCGCGAACCGCTCGCAGCGCGAGGGGCTCAACGTCGCCGCCTCGGCGTGGTCGGAGCTCGCGACCGCGTTCGCGGGCATCACGCTCGACGTGCGCGGCGAGGAGAACCTGTGGTCGCATCGGCCCGCCGTGTTCGTGTTCAACCACCAGAGCGGCGTCGACGCGATGCTGCTCGCGAAGCTGTTGCGGAAGGACTACGCGGGCATCGCGAAGAAAGAGATCCGCGACGTGCCGATCCTCGGCGCCGCGTTCGAGTTCGCGGGCACGGTGTTCATCGATCGCGCCAACACGCAGCAGGCGATCGAGGCGATGGCGCCGGCCGTGGAGGCGCTGAAGCAGGGCCGCTCGATCGCGATCGCGCCCGAGGGCACGCGCTCGCGCACACCGCGGCTCGGGCGCTTCAAGAAGGGCGCCTTCCATCTCGCGATGCAGGCGGGCGTTCCGATCGTGCCGATCGTGTTCAAGAACACGCTCGACGTGCTGCCGCGCGGCGCGATCGTGCTGCGGCCCGCGAACGTCGAGGCCGTCGTGCTGCCGCCGATCGACACCTCGCACTGGACGCGCGAGACGCTCGACGCCGAGATCGAGGCGGTGCGGAAGCGCTTCCTCGAGGTGTTGGGGCAGTGAGGCGCGCAGCGGCATGACGGCGCGCTCGCTCCGCTCGTGCACGCGCTCGTCGTCGGCGGCCTCTTCATGCTCGGCGGCGTGCTCAACAACCTCGCGTTCCCGCCGCCGGCGTGGTTCTGGGCGGCGACGGGGGTCGTGTTCGTACCGCCGGCGTGGGCCGGCGGGCGGATCGCGAGCCGTCAGGCCGCCGCGCGCCGCAGCCGGTAGCGAATCGGCAGGTGCTTCAGCCCCGGCACCAAGTTCGACGCGGTGCGCTCCGGCTTGCCCGCGAGCTCGACGTGCTCGAGCCGCGGTAAGAGCTCGCGATAGAGCGCCGAAGTCGTCTTGCGCGCGAGATGCGAGCCGATGCAGAAGTGCTCGCCGATGCCGAATGCGAGGTGCGGGTTGGGGTCGCGGTCGAGCTGCAGCTCGTCGGGTGCGTCGAAGACTTCCTCGTCGCGATTCGCCGAGCCGTAGAACAGCACGAGCCGCTCGCCGGCTTTGATCCGCTTGCCGCGCAGCGTGTAGTCCTGCGCCGCGGTGCGCTGCATGTGATTCACCGGCGTCACGTAGCGAATGATCTCGTCGATCGCGGTCTCGGCGAGGCCGGGCTGCTTCGACCAACGCGCGAGCTCGTCGGGATTCTCGAGCAGCGCGAGCATGCCGCCGCCGATGCCGCCGCGCGTGGTCTCGTGGCCGGCCGTGAAAATGATTAGGCAGTAGCCCATCGTCTCGATCACACCCATCGGTTGGCCGTCGACGCGCGCGTTCGCGACCACGCTGGCGAGATCGTCGGCCGGCTTCGCGCGCCGGCTCTCCATCACCTTGTTGAAGTAGTTGAAGAAATCCATGCCGAGCGCGCGCATGCTCGCCTCGCGCTCGGCCGGCGTCTTCATCGGGCCGCGCTGGAACTCGGGATCCTCGGCGCCGAACAGCTCGTTCGTCAGCCGCAGGATGAACGGCTCGTCCTCGCGCGGAACGCCGAGGATGTGCGCGAGCACGCGCAGCGGATGCAGCGTCGCGATGCGTTGGATGAAGTCGCACTCGCCCTCGCTGCCGAGCGCGTCGACGAGCTCGCGCGCCGAAGCGTCGACGATCTCGTCGAGCCGGCGCAGCCCGCGCGGCGTGAACCACGGGCTCGCGATCTTGCGGAACTTGCGGTGATCGGGCTGGTCCATGTTGATGATCGTGCGCATCTGCATGAAGCCGCCCTCTTGCTGGCGGCGATACTGCTCTTCGCGGATCGCGGTCATGCCCGGCGCGTTGAGGAAGACCTCGGGCTGCTTCGAGATCTCGATCACGTCCGCGTGTTTTGTGATGGCCCAGAACGGCATCCAGCCCTCGGGCTCGAACCACGTGACGGGCGCCTCGCGCCGCAGCTGCTTCCACTCCGCCCACGGGTAGCCGCG
>DASTOI010000085.1:0-2801 GCA_035762585.1 Myxococcota bacterium | reverse complement strand
CGGCCCCCACGTGCACTATCAGGTGAAGGCCGCCGGCCGCACCGTGAACCCGAGCGATTACATCTTCGAGTAGCTCGGCGCCTCGCCTCGGTCTTCCGGCGGAGCTGCGACGCGAATGCGTCGCCAGCGGGGGGAACGGATCAGCCGCGACGCGCAGCGTCGCCGGCTGCATCCCGCTGCTCGATCTGCGAGTCAACCTCGGCGAAGAGGTTAGTATCCGCGGCCACCGCCCCCCGGACCGAGGACCGATCGCGCGATGCCGAGCCTGTGGAACCGCCTCGTCGGCGCGATCGGCACGAAGAACGACCGCGAGCTGAAGCGGATCGTGCCGCTGGTCGAGCGGATCAACCGGCTCGAGCCCAAGTTCGTCGCGCTCTCGGACGCCGAGCTGCGCGCGAAGACGGGCGAGTACAAGCAGCGGCACGAGCGCGGCGAGACGCTCGACGCGCTCTTGCCCGAGGCGTTCGGGACGGTGCGCGAGGCGATGAAGCGCACGATCGGCAAGCGCCACTTCGACGTGCAGCTGATCGGCGGGATCGCGCTCCACGAGGGCAAGATCGCCGAGATGAAGACCGGCGAGGGCAAGACCTTCGTCGCGAACCTGCCCGCATACCTGAACGCGCTCGCCGGCAAGGGCGTGCACGTGATCACCGTCAACGATTACCTCGCGCGCCGCGACTCCGAGTGGATGGGCGAGATCCACCAATTCCTCGGCCTCTCGGTCGGCTGCATCCTGCACGACCTCAGCGACTCCGAGCGCCGCCGCTCGTACGGCGCCGACATCACCTACGGCACCAACAACGAGTTCGGCTTCGACTACCTGCGCGACAACATGAAGCCGAGCCTCGCCTACTGCGTTCAGCGCGAGCTCTACTACGCGATCGTCGACGAGGTCGACTCGATACTGATCGATGAGGCGCGCACGCCGCTGATCATCTCGGGCCCGAGCGAGGAGAACACCGATCTCTACCGCGTCGCGAACGCGATCATCCCGCGCCTCACCGCCGGCACGAAGCCCGACCTGAAGAAGGAAATCCCCGAGACCGGTGATTATTGGTTCGACGAGGAGCACCACTCGGCGACGCTCACCGAGGAGGGCATCAAGAAGGTCGAGCAGATGCTGCGGGTCGAGAATCTCTACGACCCGCAGATGATCCGCGTGCTGCACGCGATCAATCAGGCGCTGCAGGCGCACACGCTGAAGAAGCGCGACGTCGATTACGTGGTGCAGCCCGGCAAGACGGGCAAGCCCGAGGTGATCATCGTCGACGAGTTCACCGGCCGGCTGATGCCCGGGCGGCGCTGGTCGGACGGCCTGCACCAGGCGGTCGAGGCGAAGGAAGGCATCCCCGTCCAGAGCGAGAACCAGACGCTCGCGTCGGTCACGTTCCAGAACTACTTCCGGATGTACTCGAAGCTCTCGGGCATGACCGTCACCGCCGACACCGAGGCCCCTGAGTTCGCGAAGATCTACAACCTCGACGTGCTGGTCGTGCCGACGAACCGGCCGATGATCCGGCGCGATCTCGCCGACGTCGTCTACAAGACCGAGCGCGAGAAGTTCGACGCGATCGTGAAAGAGATCGAGACGCGCCATGCGACCGGCCAGCCGATCCTCGTCGGCACGATCTCGATCGAGAACAGCGAGCGGCTCGCGCTGCGGCTCAAACGCCAGGGCGTGAAGCACAACGTGCTGAACGCGAAGCAGCACGAGCGCGAGGCCGAGATCGTCGCGCAGGCCGGCCGCAAGGACGCGGTCACGATCTCGACCAACATGGCCGGCCGCGGCACCGACATCCTGTTAGGCGGAAATCCCGAGTACCTCGCGCTCGCGAAATGCGGCGGCGCGAAGGAGCATCCCGAGTATCCGCGCTGGCTCGCCGAGTTCGAGGCGCAGTGCGCGCAGGAGCGCGAGGCGGTGCTCGCGGCGGGCGGCCTGCACATCCTCGGCACCGAGCGCCATGAGAGCCGGCGCATCGACAACCAGCTGCGCGGTCGCGCCGGCCGCCAGGGCGATCCCGGCTCCTCGCAGTTCTTCCTCGCGCTCGACGACAACCTGATGCGCATCTTCGGCGGCGACCGCATCACGCCGTGGATGGAGCGGCTCGGGCTCCAGGAAGGCGAGGCGATCGAGCACCGCATGGTCTCGCGGGCGATCGAGAACGCGCAGAAGAAGGTCGAGGCGCGCAACTTCGACACCCGCAAACACTTGCTCGAATACGACAATGTGATGAACCAGCAGCGCAAGACCTATTACGGGAAGCGGCGCGAGGTGCTCGCGCGCGAGGACGTGCACGAGGAGGTCGCCCAGGTCGTCGAGGGCGTGCTGTTCGAGATCGTCACGGAGTTCATGCCGGAGAAGGGCGAGCCGAGCGAGGAGCAGCTCGCCGGCCTCGCCGCCACGCTCGAGAAGCAGTTCGGCGTGCCCTTCGATCCGCGCAAGGCGCCGCTCGCGGGCGCCGCGCAGCGCGACGAGCTCGGGCGCGCGCTGCGCGATCTCCTGCTCGGCGTGCTCGAGGAGAAGCGCAAGCGCTGCGACGCGCTCGCCGACCAGCATGCGGAGATCGGCTACCCGCGCTTCGAGCGCTACGAGCGCGAGGTGCTGCTCGTCGTCGGCGATCGCCAGTGGAAGGATCACCTGCACGGAATGGACGGCCTGCGCGAGGGCGTCTCGCTGCGCGGCTACGCGCAGAAGGACCCGAAGCTCGAGTACCAGCGCGAGGGCTTCGCGCTGTTCGAGCAGATGGGCCAGCGCGTCGATCACGAGGTGGCGGAGCTGGTCTTCAAGTTCGTGTTGCCCG
>DASTOI010000084.1:0-3444 GCA_035762585.1 Myxococcota bacterium | reverse complement strand
CCCCACTTCTTCGTCTGCTCGCGCGCGACGCCGAGGCTGGCGCGATCGTCGCGGCGGGATGAAGCTCGACTCTTCGAGTACGCAAGTGGGAGCCTCGTATGGGCGTTCGGATGGCGGTGAGGTATCAGGGCGATCTGCACTGCGACGCGGTGCACGAGCCGTCCGGCGCGCGGATTGCGACGGATGCGCCGAAGGACAACGAGGGGCGCGGGGAGGCGTTCTCGCCGACGGATCTCGTCGGCGCGGCGCTCGGGAGCTGCATGCTGACGGTGATGGGAATCGTTGCGCGGCGGCACGGCTGGGAGATGCGCGGCGCGCGCGCCGAGGTGGAGAAAGAGATGATCGCGACGCCGACGCGGCGGATCGCGCGGCTCGGCGTGCGGATCGAGATGCCGGCCGGCATTCCGCAGAGCGCGCGGCCCACGCTCGAGCGCGCGGCCTGGACCTGTCCGGTGCACGAGAGCCTGCACGCGGAGCTGAAGCAGGACGTCACGTTCGTTTGGAAGTGAGCACACCCCGATGATCGATCACGTTTCCGCCTACACGACGCATTACGACGACGCGAAGCGCTTCTACTCCGCGGTGCTCGCGCCGCTCGGCAGCAAGCTCCAGCACGAGATGACGGCAACGTGGGATCCGGAGTTTCCGGCGCGGCGCATGTGCGCGTTCGGACCGGAGCGCCCGATCTTCTGGGTGATCGAGGTGCGCGAGGCGGCGAGCCCGCGCCACACCGCGTTCAGCGCGGCCTCGCGAGCGCAGGTCGATGCGTTCCATCGCGCCGCGCTCGCGACCGGCGCGCGCGACAACGGCGCGCCGGGCGTGCGCGCGATCTATCACCCGAGCTATTACGGAGCGTTCGTGTTCGACCCCGACGGCAACAACGTCGAGGCCGTCTGCCACGCGCCCGCATGAGCCGCGCGCGAGAGAAGATCTCCCGCGAGCGCGTCGCGAGCGAGCTTCCGGAAGGCGTCCCGATCGCGCTGTTGCAGGATCTGCATCTGCTGACGCGCGACGGCGACTTGAACGCGGACGCGCGCCGCAAGCTGAAGCAGATTCAGCACCTGATCGGGCTGCTCGGCCCAGCGCTCGACGACGTCTACGCGCGCCATGAGCAGCCGGCGCTCGTGGACTGCGGCGCCGGCAAGAGCTCGCTCGGTTTTCTGCTCTACGCGCTGCGCGTCGGCCCGGCCGGCCGCGGCACGATCACGGCGCTCGAGTCGCGCCCCGAGCTCGCGCGGGCCGCACAGGAGCGCGCCGCGCGCTACGGCTTCGAGCGCCTGCGCTGCGTCGCGAGCGAGATCGCGCACGCCGCGCCCGTGCTTCCCGAGCGCATCCACTTCGTCACCGCGCTGCACGCGTGCGACACCGCGACCGACGACGCGCTCGCGCTCGCGATCGCGCGCGGAGCCGACCACGTCGCGGTCGTCCCCTGCTGTCAGGCGGAGGTGGCGCGCCTGCTCGCCGCCGCGAAGCCCGCCGATCCTTCCGCGCGCGAGCTGTTCGCGCACGCGTGGCACCGCCGCGAGTTCGGCTCACACCTGACGAACGTGGTGCGCGCGCTCGCACTCGAGGCGCACGGTCATCAGGTGACCGTGACCGAGCTCGCCGGCTGGGAGCACTCGCTGAAGAACGAGCTGATCCTCGGCAAGCGCGTGAAGCGCTTCGACTGCGCCGCGCAGGAGCGCCTGGACGGGCTGCTCGAGCGCTTCGCGGTGCGGCCAGCGCTCGTCCGCGCGCTGGACGCCGCGCCGGCGAGCTGAGCGCTCGACTCGCTGCGCCGCCGCCGTCGCGCGCGTCAGTCGCCTTCGATCGCGTCCGCCGCGTCCTCGCGCAGCTCCTCGATCTCGTCGCCGACGTCCTCGACCGCCTCGTCGATCTTCCGGCCGGCCTTCTCGATCGCGCCCTCGTCGCCGTGGCGCAGCTTCTCCACGGCGTCGTCGACGGCTTCGTCGAGCTTGCGGCCGGCCTTCTCGGCTGGGCCCTCTTCCTTGCAGCCGAACGCGCCGAGAGCGAGTGCGGCGATCAGGGCGGTGCGAATCGCGAGCGAGCGAGTCATGGGCGGGCCTCCCGGCTCGGCAAGCTCGCACGGAATTCTCGCGGAGCAAGCGCGGGGGGAGCGCGCTTCGCTCAGTCTTCTTCGCGCCGCACGCGGCCGCGGCGCTGCTTGCGCGCGGCGCGCACGCGCTTCTCGCCGAGGCGGCGCTCACGGCTCGCGCGCGTGGGCCGCGTCGCATGGCGCGGGCGCGGCTTGGCGAGAGCGCCGGCGACCAGCGCCTCGAGCCGCTCGTGCGCGAGCTCGGCGTTGCGCGCGCGCGAGCGCGTCTCGCGGCTCGCGACGCGCACACGCCCGGCCGCGTCGAGGCGCGTGACGAGCCGGATCGCGATGCGCATGGCGTCCTCCGTCCCGAGCGCGCGCGCGGTCTCACCGAGATCGAGGCACAGCTCGATGCGCGTCTCGACCTTGGTGACGGTCTGCCCGCCGGGCCCGCTCGCGCGGCTCGCGCGCAGCTCGAGCGCGCGCGCCGGAATGCGCCGGCCGTCGGGCAGCAGGAGATCGCGCGTCTCCGCCATCCCTAACTACCCGATGGCGGCGTCTCGTTCGCCCAATCGCGCGGCACGAGGTAGCGCTCCGTGAGCCGCGCCTCGGGCGAGCCGGGCTCGGGCGCGTATTCGTACTGCCAGCGCGCGAGCGGCGGTAGCGACGCGAGCACGCTCTCGATGCGGCGCCCCGACTGCAGCCCGTACTTCGTGCCGCGATCGATCACCAGGTTGAACTCGACGTAGCGGCCGCGCCGGTAGAGCTGGAATTGGCGCTCGCGCTCGCCGTACGGCGCGTGCTTACGGCGCGCGAGGATCGGCTGATACGCGGGCAGGAACGCGTCGCCGAGGCTGCGCACGAACGCGAAGCAGCTCGCGAAGTCGGGCTCGGCGAGGTCGTCGAAGAAGACGCCGCCGATGCCGCGCGGCTCGCCGCGGTGCGGAAGGAAGAAGTAGTCGTCGCACCACTTCTTGAAGCGCGCGTAGGCGCCGGCGCCGAGCGCCGCGCACGCCGCGCGCGCGACGCGGTGCCAGTGAATGCAATCCTCGTCGCGCCCGTAAACCGGCGTCAGATCGAAGCCGCCGCCGAACCACCAGCTCTCGCCCGCGCTGAACAGCCGCAGATTCATGTGCGTCGTCGGCGCGTGCGGGTTGCGCGGGTGAACGATCAGCGACAGCGAGACGGCTTCGAACGGACGGCCGGCGAGCTCTGGACGGTCCGTCGTCGCGGCCGGCGGCAGCGACGAGCCGCGCGCGTGCGTGAAGTTCACCGCCGCCTTCTCGATCACCGGCCCGCCTTCGAGCACGCGCGGCCGCGAGAAGGTGCCGCCGTCGCCCGAGAGCTCTTCCCCGCGGAATTTCGCCTCGCCGTCTTCGCTCTCGAGCGCCGCGCAGATGTGCACTTGC
>DASTOI010000083.1:0-2599 GCA_035762585.1 Myxococcota bacterium | reverse complement strand
CTTCTCTTCGGTGACGCTGCCGTTCTCGCACGGGCTCGAGTACGCGGTCCGCCTCGAAGACGCGGCCTGATCGCGCGCCGCGTGAGCCGCACACCCACGTCGTTCGTTGCTATCGCCCGCCCACTACCCAGCCGTGCTCGTGGGCGAGGATGTAAGCGCGGCGCTCGATCGGCAGCGAGGAAGCGCATGCCAGCGCCGCGGCGCCGATCAGCAGCGCGAGATCGCGGCCGCTCCTCATCGCTTGCTCACAGCGCGTCCTTCACGAACGCGCCGCCCTTCATGATCGCGCGGACCTTCTCCTTGTTCTGGAGCAGCGCGATGTCGGAGGACGGGTCGCCGTCGATCACGAGCAGGTCGGCGTAATAGCCGGCGCGCAGCATGCCCGTCTTCGTCGCGCCGCCGAGCAGCTCGCCGCCGTTCTTCGTGCTCCAGCGGATCACGTCGAGCGCCGGAATTCCCACCTGCTTCACGTAGAACTCGAGCTCTTCCATGTAGCGGCCGTGGGGCAGCACGATGATCCCGTAATCATCGCCCAGCACGACTCTCATCCCGTTCGTGCGCGCCTGCTGCACGCGGCGGATCACGTTGTCGAACTCGCTTCGCAAGGGCGCCATCTGCTCGGGCGTCGCCATCGAGAGCGCAGCGCCGGGCGCGATCATCTGCGCGGTGAAGAACGCGCTCGGCACCCAGAACACGCCGCGCTCGTTCATCGCGTCCATGCACTCGTCGTCCATCTGATCGCCGTGGTCGATCAGGTCGATGCCCGCTGCGACGGCCTCGAGCATCACGTTCTTCCACGCGCAGTGCGCGCGGACTTTCGCGTGGCGCGCGTGCGCGGTGCGGATCACCGTCGCGAGCTCTTCCTTCGAGAGGCTGGTCGCGCCCTCGTACTCGGGCACCGCGTGCCCGCCGGACAGGAACAGCTTGATCATGCGCGCGCCGCGCTTGATCTCGCTGCGCACCGCGCGCTCGAACTCTGCGGGCCCGGAGCAGAGCAGCTGCGCGCCCTTGTTGCCGAGGTTCCACCACCACTTCTCGGTGTCGGTGTAGCCGCCGACTGCATCGAGGCCGCGGCTCGCCGGCATCATGCGCGGGCCCGGGATCAGGCCTTCCTGGATCGCGAGCCACACGTCCGCGTCGACCGTGCCCGCGTTCGCGCCGCTCGAGATCACGCTCGTGATCCCGCACTCGAGCGCGAGCTTCAGGTTCTTCGCGGCGACCAATGCGAGGTAGTTCTCAGGCCGCTCGACGCCGAGCGGCTCGGGCTGGATCGTGATGTTGTTGTAGGACGCGTGGAAGTGACCGGACACGATGCCGGGCATCACGCTCCTGCCGGCGAGCTCGATGACTCGGTCGTCGGGCTTCGCTGCGACCGGAGCCGAACCGACGCTCGCGATGCGTTCGCCGTCGATCACGAGATTCGTGCCCGGCTTCGCGGCGCTGTCGCCGTCGAGCAGGTTCGCGTTCTTCAGAATGATTCGGCTCATTTCGTTCGTTCTCCGCTCGGCTTCGCCTCGCTGCGCGCGGCCTGCGCCGGCTCATGCCGGCGCTGGACCGCTTGCGGCTTCTCGAGCTGCGTTCGGTCGTTGATTTTTCTTCCTCCGCAAGCCGGTCTCGTAGCGCCGCGCTCAGGCTCTGCGGAACGCCTCGAGCAGCTCCGTCTCTTTGTGACGCGCCGCCTCGAGGTGGCGTTCCTTCACGCTGTCGAAGCCGCGCACCTGCTCGGGCAGGCTCGCGATCTCGACCGCGAGCGGCAGGTTCTCGCGCGTCAGCGCATCGAGCAGCTCGCCGATCGTCCGCTCGTAGCGCGCGATCTCGGCGCGCTCCGCGCGGCGGTGCTTCGTCCAGCCGAACGGATCGAACGGCGTGCCGCGCAGGAAGCGCAGCGCCGCCAGCGCGGTGAACGCCGGGCGCATCAGCCACATCGGGATCGTCCACTTCTTCACGCGGCCGGTCTCGGGATCGCGCGGCGCGAGGAACGCGGGCAGGAACTGCGGCGAGAGATGGAGCGAGAGCGAGTAGTCGCCCTCGAACTCGCGCGCGACCTGCGCTGCGAACGAGCCGTCGCTGTAGAGCCGCGCGACCTCGTACTCGTCCTTGTACGCGAGCAGCTTGAAGGAGTACCGCGCGGCCGCTCGCGCGAGGGCGTCGTGTCCGCGCACCACCTGCTGCTCTCGTTCGGCGACGCGCGCGACGAGCTCGCGGTAGCGCTTCGCGTACGCGGCTCCCTGATAAGCGGTGAGAAACTCCGCGCGCCGCGCGACAAGCGCATCCAGCGTGGCGTCCGCTGCCGGCGCGGGCTCGCGCAGCAGCGGCTTCGCCGCGCGCCGCACCGCCTCGGGATCGTGCGCGAGCAGCCGCCCCCACGCGAACGCGCGGCGGTTCAGCGCGACGCCGCGGCCATTCAGCACGATCGCGCGATCGAGCGCCGCGCGGCTCACCGGCAGCTTGCCGCGCTGCCACGCGTAGCCGAGCAGCAGCAGGTTGCTCGCGATCGCGTCTCCGAGCAGCGCGAGCGCGAGCTCGTTGGCGTTCACGGCGAGCGTGTTCGCGTCGCCGCACGCGGCGCGCACCGCGGCGAGCATCGCGTCGGCCGAGA
>DASTOI010000082.1:0-3451 GCA_035762585.1 Myxococcota bacterium | reverse complement strand
GTGATCCCCGTCTTCAAGAAGATGTTCGAGGAGTTCGGCGGCACGCTGCCCGCGCCCACGCAGGTCGTGGTCGACCTCTCCGAGTTCATGCAGAAATGGATCCTCGTCATCCTCGCGACCATGATCGGGTCGGTGATCGCGTTCCTGCAGGCGCGCAAGCGCTCGCCGCGCTTCCGGCTCGCGACCGACGCCTTCTTCCTGAAGACGCCGGTGTTCGGATCGCTGCTGCGCAAAGTCGCCGTCTCGCGCTTCACGCGAACGCTGGGCACGATGATCTCGTCGGGCGTGCCGATTCTCGACGCGCTCGAGATCTGCGCGAAGACCGCCGGCAACCTCGTGATCGAGAACGCGCTGTTCAAGACGCGCGCGGCGATCTCGGAGGGCCGCACGATCGCGGAGCCGCTCGAGGCCTCGAACGTGTTCCCGGGCATGGTCGTGCAGATGATCGCGGTCGGTGAGGCCACCGGCGCGATGGACACGATGCTCGGCAAGATCGCCGACTTCTACGACGAGGAAGTCGACGCCGCGGTCGCCGCACTCACCGCCCTGCTCGAGCCGTTGATGATGGTGTTCCTCGGCGGAACGATCGGCGGCATCCTGATGGCGATGTATCTCCCGATCTTCAAGATCGCCGAGAACATCAAGTAGCGGCGCCCATGCCCTCGGCCGGCGCGGAGCCGGTCGTACTCCGCGACGCGAAGCGGCAGCTCGCGCACCTGATGGCTGCGCGGCTGCTGCTGATGCTCGCGGTGTTCGCGATCGCGATCTCGCTCGTCGGCGCGGGCAACCCCGGCGCGGAGCTGCGCGAGCACGCGCTGTACGGGACGCTCACGTTCGCGTTCCTCTCGACGGCCGTCTGCGCGGCGCTGTTGCCGCGCATGCAGAACGTCTCGCGGCTCGCGGCGGCTCAGCTCGCCGCCGATCTCGCGACCGTCACCGCGATCGTGTTCCTGACGGACGGCGCGCGCTCGCTGTTCAGCTTCCTGTATCTGCCGCTCGTGATGTACGCCGCGTTGCCGTTCGAGCGACGCGGCGCCTATGCCGTCGCGATCTGCGCGTCCATCTGCCTCGGCGCGATGCTCGTGCTCGACACGGTCGGCGCCTTCGGCGTCGCGACGCGCGGGCTCGATTGGGAGTGGCGGTTCGGCGTCTGGGGCGCGCATACGGGCGCGCTGCTGCTCGTCGCATTGCTCGCGAGCACGCTGGTGCGCGAGCGCCGCGTCGCGAGCGAGGATCTCGCGAGCAGCGCGAGCGATTTGCGCGAGCTGCGTAGCCTGCACGAGCGGATGGTCGACTCGCTGACGAGCGGCCTCATCACGCTCGACGCGCGCGGCATCGCGACCTCGTGCAATCCCGAAGGCGCACGCATCCTCTCGCGTCGGCTCGGCGAGATCGTCGGCGCGCCGCTCGAGCGGCTCGCGCCCGGCATCCACGAGATCGCGATGCGCGGCAGCGGCGGCGCGCAGCGCGCGCGCGTCGAGCTCACGCTGCCGAGCGGCGAGCCCCGTTACCTCGGCGTCGCCGCATCCATCCTGCGCGCGAGCGAAGGCGAGGGTGCGGGCCGCGTCGTGATCTTCCAGGACGTGACGCAGGTGGTCTCGCTCGAGCGCGCGCTGCGCCAGCGCGAGCGGCTCGCGGCGGTCGGCGAGCTGGCCGCGGGCGTCGCGCACGAGGTGCGCAACCCGCTCGCCGCGATCTCGGGCTGCGTCGAGATGCTGCGAGCGCTGAACCGGGAGCGCAGCGGCGATCTCGAGCAGGAGCGGCTGATGAGCATCGTGCTGCGCGAGATCGAGCGGCTCGATGCGCTGATCTCCGACTTTCTCCAGTTCGCGCGGCCGGCGGCGCCGAAGCTCGAGTCGATCGCGCTCGCCGCGCTTCTCGAAGAGATCGCCGAGATGTGCCGCGCGGCGTGCCCGACGGGCGTGCGCGTCCGCGTCGACGCGCCGGCCGCGCTGCGCGTCTCCGCGGACGCGACGCAGCTGCGCCAAGTGATCTGGAACCTCGTGCGCAACGCCGTGCAGGCGGTCGGTGAGCGCGGCGAGATTCGACTCGCCGCCGGGATCTCGCCCGGCGGGCTGCCTCAAGCCGATGACCGCGCGAGCCGAAGCGGCAGCGCGGGCGGGAGGGGCGCGGTGGAGATCGTTGTGGCCGACGACGGCCCGGGCATCGACGCCGACGCGCTCGAGCGGATCTTCGACCCGTTCTTCACGACCAAGCGCACGGGCACGGGGCTCGGTCTCGCGACGGTGCATCGCATCGTGACGGCGCACGGCGGCGCGATCGACGTGAAGAGCGCGCCCAGCATGGGCGCTTCCTTCCGCGTGCTGCTGCCGCTCGCGGAGGGCGCGCAATGAGCGCACCGCGCGTGCTGGTGGTCGACGACGAGCGCGGCATGCGCGACTTCCTCGAGATCTTCTTCCGCCGCGAAGGCATGGAGGTCTCGACCGCAGCCAGCGTCGACGAGGCGCTCGCGCAGCTCGGCGCCGACGAGTTCGATCTCGTGATGACCGACGTGCAGATGCCCGGCCGCTCGGGCCTCGAGCTGCTGCGCGCGGTGAAAGAGAGCTCGCCCGAGACCGTCGTGATCGTGATTACCGCGTTCGCGACGGCCGAGACCGCGATCGAGGCGATGAAGCAGGGCGCCTATGACTACCTGACCAAGCCGTTCAAGGTGGACGAGGTTCGACTCGTCGTCGGCAAGGCACTCGAGAAGAAGCTGCTGACGGTCGAGAACAAGCGCCTGCGCAGCGAGCTGCGCACGCAGGCGAAGCAACGCGTGCTGATCGGCACGAGCCCCGCGATGCAGCGCGTCTACGACCTGATGGCACAGGTCGCCGCGACGCGCACGAGCGTGCTCGTGTGCGGCGAGAGCGGGACCGGCAAGGAGCTCGTCGCGCGCGGCATCCACGATCTCTCCGAGCGGCGCGACAAGCCGTTCGTCGCGGTGAACTGCGGCGCGATCCCTGAGAACTTGCTCGAGTCGGAGCTGTTCGGGCACGTGAAGGGCGCGTTCACGGGCGCGGTGCAGAACAAGCCGGGCCTGTTCGAGGTCGCGCACGGCGGCACGCTGTTCCTCGACGAGGTGGGCGAGCTGCCGGCGACGCTGCAGGTGAAGCTGTTACGGGCGATCCAGGAGCGCACGATCCGCCGCGTCGGCGGCAACAGCGACATCGCCGTCGACGTGCGCATCGTGACCGCGACCAACCGCGACCTGCACGCCGACTCGCAGGCCGGCCGCTTCCGCGAGGATCTCTACTACCGGCTGAACGTGATCCAGATCCCGCTGCCTCCGCTGCGCGAGCGCGCCGAGGACATCCCGCTGCTCGCGCAGCACTTCCTCGAGAAGTTCGCGCGGGAGCAGGCCAAGCCGGCGCTGCAGCTCTCGGACGCGGCGCTCGCGCGGCTGCTCACCTACGACTTCCGCGGCAACGTGCGCGAGCTCGAGAACACG
>DASTOI010000081.1:0-4757 GCA_035762585.1 Myxococcota bacterium | reverse complement strand
GCGTACGGCTGCGTGTAGCCGAAGCCGACGCCGAAGAAGCTCAGCGTCTCGTTCGGCAGCGAGAGGCCCGGCACCTCGTAGCCGATCTTCGGCGCGACGACGTAGTGCGCGAGCTTCGCGGTCGCGCTCATTTTGATGTCGAGCGTGACGAGCAGCTCGAGCTTCTTCAGCGCCGCGTACGTCTTCTTCTGATCGGGCCAAGCCATCATCGGGTTGCCGCCGAGCACGAACAGCGCCTTCACCTGCCCGGGCCCGTCGAGCAGGATCTCTTCCGCGAGCGCGGCGGTCGGCAGCCCGCACGCGGCGTCGGTGAAGCCGCGCACGCGCAGCTTCTCGCCGTAGCCGTGCGACGGCCACGGCGGGTTCGCCTGCGCCTTCGCGGGGAACTGCGGCAGCAGCGCGCCCGGGTTCGGCACGCGCTCGCCCGCGCGCAGCCAGCGCCCGCACACCGTAATCAGGGCGAGCAGGAGGTACTCGGTGACGTTGCCGTGGCCCGCCATGTTCGGGCCGGTGCCGGCGTTGGCGCAGCCGCGCTTCGCGCTCGCGAAGATGCGCGCGGCGCGGATCAGCTCGCCGGCCGGCACGTCCGCGCGCCGCGCGACGACCTCCGGCGTGAACGGCTCGACCGCCGCGCGCAGCGCCTCGATCCCGCTCACGTTCTCGCGCACGAACTCCGCGTCGTAGAGGCGCTCGCCCAAAATCACCCGTAACAAGCCCGCCAGGATCGCAGGGTCCTCGCCCGGCTTCGGCTGCAGGTGCACCGTCGCGTGCTCGGCGCACTCGGTGCGGCGCGGATCGATCACGATCAGCTGCAGGCCGCGCTTCTTGGCCTGGTGCAGCTGCTTTGCCGGGTTCGTGTTCGGAACGCCGCCGCTCAGCGCGACCAGCGGGTTGATTCCCAATAACAACCACGTGTCGGCGCCATCGAAGGTCTGCGGGCCGGCGCCCCAGCTGCCGTGCATCGCGAGCGCGACCGTCTTGCCCGGCTGGTCGATCGTGTTCGACGTGAAGCGCATCGGGGAGCCGATCGCGTCCATGAACGCCCAGCCCATCGGCTGCGTCGGCGGATACGGGAACGAGTAGGTGCCGGTGTAGGCCGCGATTGCGCGCGGGCCGTCTCGATCGAGGATGCGCCGCACGTGGCCCGCGATCTCGCGGATCGCGTCGGCGCTCGCGATCGGCTCGTGCGCCCCGTCCGCGCGCCGGCGCTGCGAGCGCAACAGCCGCTGCACGTGCTCCATCTGGCGCGGCACCTCGCGTCCCTTCGCGCAGGTGAAGCCCGCGTAGAGCGGATCGTCCTTGTCGCCGATCACGCGCACGACGCGCCCGCCGCTCACGTCGACCTTCACCGCGCAGTGCGCGTGACAGAAGCGGCAGAGCGAGCGGTGGGTGCTGGGCATCGGGCGGCCTCCGAGTTCGCGGCCCAGGAAACGCCAGAACGCGCGGGCGCGCCAACGCCCGTGGAATCCCGTCCGCGCCGCGGCGTACGCTGCGCGCCATGAAGCGGCTGCGCGTGATTCAGTGGACCACCGGCAACGTCGGGCGACGCGCGCTGCGCGCGATCCTTTCGCGGCCGGACCTCGAGCTCGTGGGCGTGTTTGCGCACGGCGCCGACAAGCGCGGGCGCGACGCCGCCGAGCTGTGCGGGCTCGACGCTCCAACGGGCGTGTGCGCGACCAACGACGTCGATGCGCTGCTCGCGCTGAAGCCGGACGCGTGCTCCTACAACCCGCTCTGGCCGAGCACGGACGAGCTCTGCCGCCTGCTCGAAGCCGGCGTCAACGTCGTCTCCACGGCGGCCCTAATCACCGGCACTGAGCTGCGCCCCGCCGATCGCGCGCGGATCGAGGCCGCCGCGCTGCGCGGCCGCGCGACGCTGTTCGGCAGTGGCGTGAACCCGGGCTTCGCGAACCTGTTCGCGCTCGTGTCCTCACAGATCTGCGAGCGGGTCGAGCAAGTGCGCGTGCTCGAGAGCGCGGATGCCTCGGCGTATGCGTCGAAGGAGACGCAGGAGGACGTGGGCTTCGCGCAGCGGATCACGCCCGCGCTCGCGGAGCGCACGAAGCGCGCGAGTAAGGTGTTCGCCGAAGCGGTCGCGCTGATGGGCGACGCATTGGGTGCCGAGCTCGACGAGATCACGTTCGACGCCGACTACGCGCCCGCGACCGCCGACTGCGAGCTCGGCTTCATGACGATTCCGCGCGGCACCGTCGCCGCAATCGACGGGCGCTGGCGAGGGCGCGTGCGCGGCCGCGATCTCGTCGTGCTGCGATTCCAGTGGATCATGGGCAAGCACGTCGACTCGCCGTTCAAGCTGCGCCACGGCTACTTCGTCGAGATCGACGGCGTCCCGAACGTGCGCTCGCAATTCCAGATCTTCCCGCCGCGCGACTGGAAGGAAGCGAGCTTCATGGGGCTCGGGATGATCATGACCGCGATGCCCGCGGTGAACGCGATCCCCGCCGTGGTCGCCGCGCCGCCCGGCATCGCGACGCACGCAACGCTCCCGCTCGTCGCCGCCCGCGCGGGCTGACCGAGCCGCTTGACCGTGCGAGTGTTCACTCCTATAGACGTCGCTCATGCGATACCGCGTCGAGGAGCTGGCGGCTGCGGCGGGCGTGAACGTCGACACGATCCGCTTCTACCAGCGCCGCGGGCTGCTCGCGCCGCCGGTCCGCAAGGGGCGCGTCGCGTTCTATGACAGTGAGCACCTCGCGCGGCTGCGCGAGATCCAGCGGCTCGCGCGCGGCGGCTTCAAGCTCGAGCAGATCGTGCGGCTCGCGAAGCCCGCGGCGCCGCAGCTGCTCTCCGCGCTGATCGAAGAGGGCGTCGGCGCGCGCACCTACTCGCGCGCCGAGCTCGCGGCGCTCTCGGGCATCTCCGAGCCCGTGCTCGCGGTCGTCCAGCGCAGCGGCCTGCTCCAGCCCGTCTCGATCGACGGCGAGGAGCGCTTCAGCGAATCCGACCTCGGGATGTGCCGCGCCGCGCTCGTGATCTTCGGCTCGGGCCTGCCGATCCCGGAGCTGCTCGCGCTCGCCAGCGAGCACGCGCGCGCGATCGAGACGAGCGCGGACCGCGCGATCGCGATCTTCGAGAACCGCGCGCGCGCCGCGGGCGCGGGCGACGGTGCGCCGCTCGATCTCGCCGCGCTCTTCCGCCAGCTGCTGCCCGAGGCGACCCGGCTCGTCGCGCTGCACTTCCACACCACCATCGTGCGGCGCGCGCTCGCGCGGCTCGCGGATGTCGGCGAGGCGCGCGAGGTCGAGGCTGCGCTCAACGCCGCGGCAGCGGGCCGGCTGGAAGTCGCGTGGCGCTGATCTCACGCCACGTCCCCGCGCCGGAAACGAAGCGCAGGTTCGTGCAGGCGATGTTCGACCGGATCGCGCCGCGCTACGACGCGCTGAATCGGCTGCTCACGCTCGGGCTCGATCAGCGCTGGCGGCGGATCGCGCTCGAAGCCGTCGCGGTCGGCCCGGGCGATGTCGTGGTCGACCTCGCGTGCGGCACCGGCGACCTGTGCGCGCTCGCCGCGCAGCGCGGCGCTCACGTCGTCGGCGTCGACTTCGCGCGCGAGATGTTGCGGCGCGCCGGCGTGCGTCGCGTGGCGGCCGCGTTCGTCCAGGGCGACGCGGAGGCGCTGCCGTTCGCGAGCGCGAGCGCGAGCGTCGTCACCTGCGGCTTCGCGCTGCGCAACTTCGTCTCGCTCGAGGCGGTGCTCGGCGAGTGCGCGCGCGTGCTGCGGCCCGGCGGTCGCCTCGCGTTGCTGGAGGTCGACCGCCCGCGCGCGCGGCTCGTGCGCGCGGGCCACTCGCTCTACTTCGACCGCGTCGTGCCGCGCCTCGGCGCGCTGCTCTCCGACCGCGCGGCGTACCGCTATCTGCCCGAATCCACTTCGTATTTGCCGCCGGAGGCGGAGCTGCTCGCTGCGATCGAGCGCGCGGGCTTCACGGCCGTGCGAAAGCGCGGCTTCCTGCTCGGCGCCGCGCAGCTGCTGATCGCGGAGCGCAAAGCATGAGCGCGGCGCACGAGCGTCTGCTCGACCGCGCGCTCTCGGCGGCGGGCGCGAGCGGCGAGGCCCAGCTCGCGATCGCCGGGAGAGCGCTCACCGCGGGCGAGGCGGCGCGCGATCCCGTCGACGCGTTCGCCGCGGCGCCGAGCGACGGCGAGCGCTTCTTCTTCGAGCGCCCGAGCGCGGGCGCGGCGCTCGTCGCGAGCGGCGCGTGCGCGGAGATCGCGACCGACGGCGCGCAGCGCCTCGAGCGCGCGGGCGCGCTGCTGCGCGAGCTCGCGCCGCGAACGCACGCGAGCGATGGAACCGCCGCGCGCTGGGTCGGCGGTTTCGCGTTCGCGCCGGAGGCTCCGCCCGCGAGCAGCGCGTGGCATCCGTTCAGCAGCTGCCGCTTCGTGCTGCCGCGCGCGTGGCTCGCGAAGAGCGCGCGCGGCGCCGAGATCGGCGCGGCGGTGCGCGTCGCGCCCGGGGACGAGCTGCCGGCGCTGCGCGATGCACTGGCGCGCGCCTGCGCCGAGGGTGAGCGGCTCGCGCGCGCGCGAGCGAACCCGCGGGCCACGAGCGGCGGTGGCGCGGCCGCCTCTCTTCGCCTCGTGCGGCCGCCGCGCGGCTACCGCCGCCGCGTCGCCGAAGCGCTCGACGCGATCGCGAAGGGCGACGCCGAGAAGCTCGTCGTCGCGCGCGCGATCGAGTGCCGCGGCGGTGCGCCGCCGCTCGCCGAGACGCTGCGCGCGCTGCGCGACGCGCA
>DASTOI010000080.1:0-6904 GCA_035762585.1 Myxococcota bacterium | reverse complement strand
ACTCGGGTTGCACCCCTTCGTCGGTTCTCGATCGGAGGGCGTGCGATGCGTCAACGCGCTGCGGCACTGGCGGGCTTCGGGCTCGGCGCCGGCTTCATGTACTTCCTCGACCCACAGGTCGGGCGGCGGCGCCGTGCGCGCGCCCGAGACGAGCTCGCGCACGCGCTCTCCCGCGGCGCGGATGCGCTCGACAAGACCGCGCGCGATCTCGCGCACCGCACGTCGGGAATCATCGCGCGAACGCGAGGAGCGCTGAGGCCGAGCGCCCTACCGCCGGGCGATGACGTGCTGGCGCAGCGCGTGCGCACGCGGCTCGGGCGACTCGTGTCGCATGCGCATGCGATCGACGTCGAAGCGAGCGACGGCCGCGTGACGCTGCGCGGTCCGATCCTGAGGGCGGAGTCGGGCGCGCTCGTGCGCGCGGTCCGCCGCGTAGCGGGCGTGCGCGAAGTCGTGAATGCGCTCGACGAGCACGCGCAGCCGGGCAGCGTGCCCGCGCTCCAGGGCGGCGGCGGTCGGCGTCCCGCGCTTCTCGACGTGAGGCAGCGGCACTGGGCGCCCGCGACGCGCTTGCTCGTCGGAAGCGCGGGTGTCGCGCTGGCGGGATACGGCGCCGCGCGGCGCGACGCCGCGGGCGCACTTCTCGCCGTCACCGGCGTAGGCCTGTTCGCGCGCGCTGCGACGAATCTCGAGACGCGCCGGCTCACTGGGATCGGCGCGGGTCGCCGCGCGGTCGACGTCGAGAAGACGATCACGGTCGATGCAGCGCCCGAGGACGTCTTCGAGTTCTGGACGTCGTACGAGAACTTCCCGCGCTTCATGTCGCGCGTGCTCGACGTCCAGCCGAGCGCCCACGAGGGACAATCGCGCTGGAGAGTCGCCGGGCCGGCCGGCGTGCCGGTCGCGTTCGACGCGGAAGTCTCCGCGTTCGTCGAGAACCGCGCGTTCGGCTGGCGGACGCTGGAAGGCGCGCCGGTCGCCCACGCCTGGCTCGTGCACTTCGAGCCCGTCGACGACGGGCGCACGCGAATCCACCTCCGCATGTCGTACAACCCGCCCGGCGGCTGGTGGGGACACGCGCTCGCCGAAGCGTTCGGCGTCGATCCCAAGTCGAACATGGACGCCGACCTCGCCCGGATGAAGACCTTGCTCGAGACCGGTCGCCCGGCGCGCGACGCGGCGCAGCCGGACTGACGGCTCGGCAAGCGAAGCGCGCAGCGAGGCGCAGTCTTCGGAGCCGAGCGGAGTCGAACAGTGGCCTCCGCGTGCGTTGGACCCTCGGCGTGCGTTGATCGCGCATCCCGAGTCGGTCGCCCGACACTCACCAACGTCGCCGCGCGCGACGTTGCTCTCGCGGCGACGCGATTCGGCGCGACCGCCTCGCGCGCGGAGACGGCTCGGCGATGGCTGGAGCCTCGTCAGCCTCTCCGGAAGCGGCCAAGGAATCGGCGAACGACTGAAGAACTTCGCGAGCGGCTTGGAGCGTCCGCGGATGCGCGCCTCGAAGAGTCGATTCCATCGCGCTCTCCACCGTCCCGGCGCTGGCGACGTCGAGGCGGCGGCCCTTCTCGGTGAGGCCTAACAGAGAGCGGCGCGCGTCGCGCGGATCCGCTCTGCGCCGCAGCAGACCGGAGCGCTCGAGGCGCGCGAGGATGCCGCTCAGCGTGCTCGGATGAATGTGCAGCAGCCGCGCGAGCTCTCCGGCCGGAATCCCCGGAAAACGCCCGACGATTCGAATGACGAAGCGCTGCGGCCCCGTGACACCGACCGTCCGCTCCATCTGCTTCGAGAGTCTTTGCAGTGCGTGATCCATCGCCCAGATCAGTCGCAGGAAGTCCAGCACCTCGCCGAGGGAGGGGAGCGATGGGCGAGCGTCGATCGTCCGCTCACTCCGTTTCACCGAGCGACGCCGCGCGCTCGGAGTGACTCGCGTCGCAGATCGACGAGAGCCTTCAGCAGGGCGTCGATCGCTCGCTGTCCCGGGATGTAGTAGGCGGCGGCTGACGCGCGGCTTCGACCCACACGGATGCCGAGCAAGCGCCCGGGTCGATCGAGTGCGAAGACGTCCTCGTCCGTCTTGTCGTCGCCGACGAAAATCGCCGTATCGCAGCGGAGGCGATCTCTTTCGCGCTCCAGCGCGATTCCCTTGTGCGGCGCCGCGAGCGGCAGGAGGTTCACGACTTGCTTCCCGCCGATGACTCGCACCTCACCGAGCTCCGCGGCCGTTCGCGCAATCGCAACACGCGCCTTCTTCTTCTCGCGGGAGCTCCGGTAGTGAACCGCCAGCGAGAAGACCTTTTGTTCGATCGTCACTCCCTTGAGATCGGCGAAGCGGCGCTCGAGGACGGGCAGCCAACGTCTCACTTCCGCCGCCAAGCGCGGTGACCCGTGCGATGGCTCCACGCCGTGGTTGCCGACGATCTGATCGACGGGAACGCCGCGCAGCAAACGCCGCACATCATCCTGTGCGCGGCCGGAGATCACGAGAACCGGATAGAGGCCAGTCAGCACGTCCAGAAGCTCGCGCGTACGCCCACGCATCTCTGCACGCGCCGGATCCGCGACGATCGGAGCGAGCGTCCCGTCATAGTCGAAGGCCAGAACGGCATTGGACCAGCTGAACTGCTCCAGCACGCCTCGACTGACTCGCGCAAGGATGTTCATCATGAATTCGAGGGAGACGTCATCGTGAGGTGGTCTGTGAGTCGCCCCGTCAGCCGATCTCGGCTCCGGAGGCGAGTGGCGTCGACGAGCATGCGCCCGGCCCAGCGGTAGACGTTGAGCTCGGAGATCAGCGCGCGCATCGAGCGCATGCGCTCGCGCTGCTCGCTTCGTGACATCGTGAGCGCGGCCCCGAGAGCGGCGCTGGCTTCGTCCAAGTCGTAGGGGTTCACGATCAGCGCTTCGGTGAGCTCGCGCGCAGCCCCCGCGAACTGGCTCAACACCAGCACGCCCTGCTCGTCGTCTCGCGCCGCGACGAATTCCTTCGCGACCAGGTTCATGCCGTCATGAAGGCTGCTGACGTAGCAGACGTCCGCAGCTCGGTAGTAGCGATACACCGTCGGCGGCTCGTGGTGCGCAGTCAACAGGATCACCGGCCGATAGTCGCCTCGTCCGAAGCGATCGTTGATGCGCGCAGCGAGGCGCTCGACGCTCTCGTTCAGCAGTCGGTAGCGCTCGATCGCGGTGCGACTGGGAGCGGCGAGCTGCAGGAACGTGAAGCGACCCACGAAGGCAGGCGACGTCTCGAGCAGCCGCTCCACTGCGAGCAGGCGCTCCTCCACACCCTTGGTGTAGTCGAGCCGATCCACGCCGAGCCCGAGCAGTGCATCGGGCCCGAGCTTGTGCTCCTCGAAGACGCGCGCGCGGCACTCCTCCGCCGCGGGAGCCGTCTTCACCCAATGGACCGGCCACTCGAGAGAGATGGGATAGGGCCGCACCAACGTGGTGTGGCCGCGTTGAGCGACTGCGTTCTGGTCGCGATCGATGCGCGCCTCGACGAAACGATCCACCGAGTCGAGGAAGCTGTTGCAGTCGAACTGAGTGTGGAAGCCGAGAATGCTCGCGCCGAGCAAGCCGTCGATCAGCTCCTTCCGCCAGGGACAGATGCCGAAGTGTTGGGAGTTCGGCCACGGGATGTGCCAGAACATGATCACCGTCGCTCGCGGGAGGCGTTCGCGGATGAGTCGAGGCAGGCGCGCGAAGTGGTAGTCCTGGACCAGAACGACCGGGTCCTCCGTGTCGACTTCTGCGCAGAGTGCGTCCGCGAACTTCTGATTGACGATCTGGTAGCGCGTCCAGTCCTCGCTGCGGAAGGTCGGCCGAACGTGAGTGATGTGACACAGCGGCCACAGCCCTTCGTTGGCGAATCCGTAGTAATAACCCTGCTCTTCTTCCGGAGTCAGCCAGATCCGTCGTAGTGAGTACGATTCCTCGCCGGGCGGAACGCGCAGGCGGCCGTGACGATCTGCGGTCTCGCGATCGGCCGACCCGCTTCCATGGGCGATCCACGTGCCCGAGCAGGCCCGCAACACGGGCTCGAGCGCCGTGACGAGCCCGCTCGCCGGATGGCGGATCACGATGCTGCCGTCGTCCTTTGATCGCTCGTGGATGTACGGCTCGCGGTTCGCGACGACGACGACCTTCTCGCCATGCAAATGTCGATTGAGGGTGTGCCGGAGCCGCTCCGGAGTCCAGCTGCCGAGCTCTCGATCCGCCTCGGTGTCCGCGACGATCCGGTCCACGAGCTCACGCACGTCCTTCAGGATCGGCTGAAACTCGGCGCGCTGTGGGCCTCCGCGCAGGAACCGACGCACCTCGTTGGTCCAGCCGCGCCAGGCGAGCCTCGCCGCCACGATCGTGACGGCCGAAGCGCAGACCGCGAGAAATCCGAACGCCATGACCAGGAATCGCCGCGTCTCGCCTTCGCGCCGCTGTACGAAGCTCAGGTCCTGGACCAATACGACGAAGCCGCGGCGCACGTCTGCGTCGAGCAGAGGAATCGCGCTCAAGTGCACGCTCCCGCCGGGCAGCGACGTGATGCTCATCCAGGCTTGCCAGGGATCGCTCGCGCCGTCGTTGCGCGCGCGGACGGAAGCATCCACCTGCGCGCACGACAGCTGGCTCGGGAAGTCTCGCGTGTTCGCGAGCAGCTCCGCATCCGTCGAGCAGAGCGCGACGGCCATGATGCGTTCGTCGTGCGCCAGGTCCGAGAGCAAGCCGCGCAGCCTGGAGCGTTCGCCGTTCTGCAGGTGACTGATCATCCCCTGGCGAATCCCCGCCACCGCCAAGCTCGCGCGCATCGCGAGGTCTCTCTCGAACCACGCGCTCGTGGTGCGGTCGACGACGACCGCCGCCGCCCAGGTGAGCAGCGCGAGACCGACGACGAGTCCGATCACGAATCGCGTGTCGCGGCGCATGGTCGCGCAGTAGAGCAGAAAACAGTTTGTATGCAAACTATAATCGGCTAGGAATGGCGCATGCGGCTCGGTGACACTGCATTCGCAGCAATGCGCTCGCGTGCGCGCGAGCTCTCACGACGACTGACTCTGACATGACGCTGCTCGACGCCGCGATCGTCGCCGTCTTTCTCCTCTACTCGCTCGCGAGCGGGCTGCGCTCCCGCAAGGTGTCATCGCAAAACCTCGAGCAGTATTTCCTCGCCGGGCGCACGCTTCCGGGCTGGAAGGCCGGGGTCAGCATGGCGGCCACGCAATTCGCGGCCGATACGCCTCTGCTCGTGACGGGCCTGATCGCCACGGGCGGCGTCTTCTCGCTCTGGCGACTCTGGATTTACGCCCTCGCGTTCTTGTTCGTCGGATTCGTGCTCGGCGGCGCGTGGCGGAGGGCGCGAGTCCTCACGGACGCGGAGCTCGCGGAGCTGCGGTACGGCACGCGCTCGGCGCTCGCGCTGCGCGCCACGAAGGCCGTCTATTTCGGGCTCGTCTTCAACTGCGCGGTCCTCGCGATGGTGCTGTTTGCGGCAGCGAGGATCGCCGAGCCGTTTCTGCGTTGGAACGAATGGCTACCGGCCGGTTCGTTTCACCAGCTGACCCTCTTCGTCGACTGGCTCGGTCTTTCGTTGTCCGGCGCGGCAGACCCGGCCCAGAGCGCGAGCAACTTTCTCTCCATCTTCGTCGTGATCGCCGTGACGGCGCTCTACTCGACGACCGGAGGACTGCGGGCCGTCGTCAATACCGATGTCGCGCAGTTCGCGGTCGCGATGATCGCGACGCTCGTCTACGCGGTGATTCTGGTCGACCACGTCGGCGGCCTGAGCCGAATCCCCGCACAGCTGAGCGCTCTCTATGGCGCGGTCTGGACCACGCAGACCCTCGCCTTCACGCCGGATCATGCGCGACATGTGAGTTGGGCGCTGCTCGGCACGATCGGCATTCAGTGGATCGCGCAAATGAACGCGGACGGCACCGGCTACATCGCGCAGCGGACGATGGCCTGCCGCTCGGACCGCGACGCGCGCCAGGCCGCCGTGATCTTCACCGTCGCGCAGATCTTGCTTCGCTCGTTGTGCTGGATTCCGATCGGCCTCGCGCTCTTGGTCCTGATTCCGATGGACGCGAGCTCGAGCTCGACCGCTGCGCGGGAAGCCACGTTCGTCACCGGGATCGCGAGCTATCTACCAGCCGGTGTGCTGGGCTTGATGCTCACCGGAATGCTCGCGGCCCTGGCGTCGACGCTCGACACCCACCTGAATTGGGGAGCGTCCTACTGGACGAACGACGTCTACAAGCGACTCATCTGTGAGACTTGGCTTCGAAAGGATCCCTCCCAGCGAGCGCTCGTCTGGGTCGCTCGGTTCAGCAACCTCGTCATCATCGTGTTGGCAATCGCCGTTCTCACCCGCTTGGACTCGATTCAATCCGCGTGGAAGGTGAGCCTGCTGCTCGGCGCTGGGATGGGGGCGCCGCTGATCTTGCGCTGGCTCTGGTGGAGGGTCACCGCGGCCGCGGAGCTCGCCGCGATCGGGGTCTCCACATTGCTCGCGCCGCTGCTGCTCGGCTTCGTCGACGGCGACGGAACCCGAATGCTCGCGATGACGGCGGCGACGACGAGCGTCGTCGTTGCCGTGTCGTTGCTGCAGACGGCCACTCCCAGCGCGGCGTTGATGGTGTTCTACCAGCGCGTGAAGCCGCCTGGTTATTGGGGACCCGTCGCGTCCGCGTGCGGCGATGATCCGCATGCTGCCGCGCGGCGGCTGGGCGCGGGCATCGCCAGCACCCTCGCCGTCTCGCTCGGCGTGTTCTGCCTACTCGTCGGAATTGGCTCGCTTCTCGTAAGCGGCCCGGCGCCGACTTGGTTTCCCTGGCGCGCCGCATGGATCGCGGTCTTGTTGGGGCTCGCGGCCGTGCTGCTCGCGTGGGCGTGGAGATCCGGATCCGCCTCC
>DASTOI010000079.1:0-2404 GCA_035762585.1 Myxococcota bacterium | reverse complement strand
CGCGCGCGCCGGCGCGAGCGCGCGAACCTCGATCCCGACCCGGTCAGCGCTTGGAGAACTGGAAGCGCGCCCGCGCCCCGCGCTGCCCGTACTTCTTCCGCTCGACCTCGCGCGAGTCGCGCGTGAGGAGACCCGCACGCTTGAGCGGCGGCCGCATCGTCGCATCGAGCGACTGCAGCGCCCGCGCGATCCCGTGGCGCAGCGCGCCCGCTTGCCCGGCGATCCCGCCGCCGACCAGATTCGCATGCACGTCGTACCGGCCGGCGGCGTTCACCGCCTCGAACGGCTGATTGATCAGCGTGCGCAGCGTCTCGCGCGGGAAGTACTCCTCGAGCGAGCGGCCGTTGATGAAGTACTGCCCGGTGCCCAGCGCGAGCCGCACGCGCGCGATCGAGCTCTTGCGGCGGCCCGTCGTGCGCGCGGTGGTCCGGATGTCGGGGAGTCGGGGATCAGCCAAGCGAGAGCACCTCCGGCCGCTGCGCATCGTGCGGATGCTTCGGCCCCGCGTAGACCTTCAGCTTGTCGAGCATCTTCCGGCCGAGATGGTTCTTCGGAAGCATGCCGCGCACCGCTTCGGAGACGACGCGGTCCGCATGCGGTCCGCTGAGCAGCCGATGTGCCGTGGTCTCTTTCACGCCGCCGCGGTAGCCGGTGTGGTGGCGATAAAGCTTCTGCTGCCGCTTGTTGCCGGTGAGCTTCACCTTCTCGGCGTTGATCACGATCACGAAATCGCCCGTGTCGACGTGCGGCGTGAAGATCGCCTTGTGCTTGCCGCGCAGGATCGTCGCAACGCGCGTCGCGAGCCGGCCGAGCACCTGATTCTCCGCATCGACGACGAGCCAGCGACGCTGCACGTCTTCGGCGCGCGCGCTCTTCGTGGCGCGATGCGCAGTGGCTCCCATGGATCCGATCTCCTGAGTCCGTGCTGGAGTCTCTGAGCGCGCGGCGGGCGGGCTCTGGCGGCGCTCGCCGGCGGAAAAAATCGGCGCGGACGAGCCACGAGGCAGGTCCGCGCGAGGGGCGCTTTCTAGCCAAGGGCCCTGGCGCCGTCAACGAATTCCGGGCTCGGAGCGCGGACTTGCGGCCGGTTCGGCGGGTGCGTCTGGATAGCGCACCCATTCGAGCGTGAGGCCGCAAGCCGGTGCGGTGCGGCCCGCGGCGGTGCGGTCTCTTGCCGTGAGCACCTCAGCCAGCCATCCGGGCGGCCGGACACCCAGCCCGACCTCGACGAGCGAGCCCACCACGTTGCGGACCATGTGGCGGAGGAAGCCGTCGCCCTCGACCGCGATGCGGACCTCTCCGCCCGATTCGCCGTCGAGATCCACTCGAGAGAGCGTGCGGACGCTCGTCCTCACGGCCGATCCCGCGCCGCGGAAGCTCGCGAAGTCGTGCGTGCCGATCAGCGCCTGCGCGGCGTCGCGCATCGACGCGAGCGCGAGCGGCTCGCGGATCTGCCAGAAACGCGGCGCCCGCAGCGGCGAGGGCAGCTCGCCGTTCCAGATCTGATAGCGGTAGCGCTTCGCGATCGCGTCGCGGCGCGCGTCGAAGGCGTCGGAGCGCAGCCGCGCCTCGATCACCGCCAGATCGGCGGGCAGTTTCGCGTTCAGCGCGCGGCGCAGCGTCTCCCCGTCGAGCCGCGTCTCGATTCGAACGGACGCGACCTGCCCTTCCGCGTGAACGCCGGCGTCGGTTCGGCCCGCGCCCATCAGACGAATCGCCCCGCTCGAGATCTCGCCGAGCGCGCGCAGCAGCTCGCCCTGCACCGTGCGCTCGCCCTGCCCCTGCGCCTGCCAGCCGGCGAAGCCGGCGCCGTCGTACTCGAGCGTGAGCTGAAAGGTGGCCACTGGAGAGAGCCTCGCGACGAGGTCAGCTCGCGCGCAGCTCCGCGAGCCGAACCGCCGCCTGCGCGGCGACGCGCACCGGGTCCAGCGCGAGCCACAGCAGCACGCCGTTCACGCGCGTCGGATCGGGGCGGACGCGGCCGACCAGCACGTCCGCCTCGCCCGCGGCATCGCGCAGCGACGGACCGGCAGCGGCGCCGAACATGCGGGTGCCGGCGGCCTCGTCGAGCGCCTTTTCGATCGCGGAGGTCGCGACGGGCTGCTCGAGCTCGAGCGCGAGCTGGATGCCGAGGCCGGAGAACGTCGGCACGCGCAGCGCCGTCACCGAGAGCCGCACGCTCGGCGCGAGCCGCGCGAAGTCGCGCTGTGTCGTGGCCTCGCTCGCGCTGAGATCGCCGACGCCGATCGGCCCTGTGGTCGGGAGGCAATCGAACGCGACACCGTGCGTGAACGGCGTCTCCTCCGGCGGATCCTGCTGCGCGAACAGCGCGATCGTCTCGGCCTGCAGCGCGTCGATGCCGGCGCGGCCCGCCGACGACGCGCTCTCGCAGACCGTCGCGATC
>DASTOI010000078.1:0-6425 GCA_035762585.1 Myxococcota bacterium | reverse complement strand
GATGACGCAAGAGACCACGATCCGGGTCGGCGAGCTCGACGTGCCGCTCGAGTTCGAGTCGACCGCCGCGCTGGCGTTCGGGCTCGAGGGCGCGCCGATCTGGGACTTCGATCTCGCCGGCTTCCGCTTTGGCGACTTCGTCCAGGATCCCGCGGTCGGCGATGGCTTGATTTTGTTAGGGCCCTACCGCCCGGGGCGCGTCCCGGTGGTCCTCGTCCACGGGACGGCGTCGAATCCCGCGCGCTGGGCGGAGCTCGTGAACGAGATCTACGGCGACCCAGCCCTCAGCGAGTCGGTGCAGATCTGGCTGTTCCTCTACAACACCGGCAACCCCATCTTGATGTCGGCGTCGAGACTGCGCGAAGCGCTCCGCGCGACCGTGCGCGACCTCGACCCCGAGAGCCGCGACCCCGCGCTCCAGCAGATGGTGGTGATTGGGCACAGCCAGGGCGGCCTGCTCACCAAGCTCCAAGCAGTGACGTCGGGCTCGGCGTTCTGGGATGCCGCGTTCGACGAGCCGTTCGAACGAGCGCGGCTTTCGCCCGAGACCCGCGATCTCGTGTCGCGCTTCGCGTTCTTCGAGGCGCTCCCGTTCGTACGCCGCCTCGTGTTCATCTCCACGCCTCACGGAGGCAGCTACCTCGCGTCGCGGCGGATCGGCGCACTCGCGTCGCGGCTCGTCAAGTTTCCAGGCGAGCTCGTGCGCCGCGGCGCCGAGCTGGCAACGCTGAACGCCGATGGCGGCGTGCGCGGGAGATTCAGCCGCGTGCAGTCCAGCGTCGACAACATGAAGCCAGGGAATCCATTCTTGCAGGCGCTGAGCTCGCTGCCTCTGGCGCCCGGCGTCGTCGCGCACTCGATCATTCCCGTGAAGAAGGACGGCCCGCCGGAAGGACAGAACGACGGTGTGGTGGAGTACTCGGCCGCGCACATCGACGGCGTCGAGTCCGAGCTGATCGTGCGCTCGCCGCACTCGGTGCAAGGCAACCCGCGCGCGGTGGCGGAGGTGAAGCGCATCCTGCGCGAGCATCTCGCCGCGATCGAAGCAGCCACGCTGCCGTCGCTGCGACAAGCGGCTCCGTAACAATCCGGAGGAGTCGTGGTCGAGGCAGCCGCGGGCCCGAGGGCCGATCAGGTCGCGTTGGCGCTCGATCGAACGCGCCTCGCGTACGACCGCACGCTGATGGCGGGCGTCCGCACGGGACTCTCGCTGATCACCTTCGGCTTCAGCGTCTACAAGTTCTTCGCGCTGGAAGGCCGGGGCGCCGTGCGTGCGGAGGGCGCACTCGGCTCGCGCGCGTTCGGCATCCTGCTGATCGGCGGAGGCCTCATCACGCTGCTCGTGTCCGTGCTCCAATACGCGGCCGGCGTGCGTGAGCTGCGCCGGCTCGGCGCAGAGGTCCGGTCGTCGATGCCCGCGCTGATCGCGGGCGTGGTCTCGGCGCTCGGCATCGTCGCCCTCACCGCCGCGATCCTGCGCCACTGAGCTGCGGTCGCAGTCACCTGCTCGCGAAGGAGATCCCATGCGCGCCAACTCGACCCGCGCGCTGCGTCGCGCAGCGTTCCTCGTGTCGCTGCTCGCGATCTCGGCAGCTCCTTCGGCCCGCGCCGACGTCGTGCGCATGAAGAGCGGCGACGTCGTCAGCGGCAAGATCAAGGAGATCAGCGACGAGGAGCTGGTGATCGACCCGAAGTTCTCGGACGACATCGACATCAAGCTCAAGTACATCGCCTCGATCGAGACGGATCGCCCGGTGAGCGTCACGTTCCGGGACGGCAGCGTGGTGACCGGCTTCGTCGAGCTGGCGCCCGACGGAACGATGCGCGTTCGCGCCGCACCCTCGCGCTGGGACGAGCGAGGCCATCGCGGCCCGCTCTTGGCGAGGCCGTCCACGACGTCCGGGGTGCAAGAAGGCTTCGAGCTCGCCCGCGTGCAGGAGCTCGAGTCTGCCTATTACCGATACGAGGCGGAGCTCGGGCTCGGGCTCAATGCCGCGAGCGGCAACACGGACTCCTCGTCGTTGGACGTCGACGCCGAGCTCGAGCCTCATTGGGGGCCCAACACCTTTCGCCTGGACGGGCAGGTGAACCGCGGCGAGTCGAACGGGCGCGAGACCGCGAACAACTGGCGCATCGGTCTCCAGTACGAGCGCGAGCTGCGCGGAGGCTGGCAGGCCTTCCTCTACACCCGTGAGGAGAGCGACGAGTTCCAAGATCTCGATCTGCGCGCGGTGATCGCGGCTGGACCCGGCTACGAGCTGCTCGCCCGCCCGGACACCGATCTACGCATGTATGCGGGGCCGGCCTGGGTGAAAGAGAACTACGCCGGCAGCGCCAGCGACCGAAGCTTCGCCGCGTTCGCGTGGGTCACGACGTTCGAGCAGGATCTGTTCTCGTCCGACTTCACGCTGTTTCACCAGAGCCAGCTCATCAAGGCGGTCGGCGACGAACCCTTCCTCGCGCAGACTTCTCAGGGCGTAGACATGGATTTGTGGGGAAATCTCGATCTGAAGCTGGAGCTGCAGTTCGACTACGCGAGCGATCCGGTGCAGAGCGTCCAGGAGAAGGGCGACCTGCGGTACATCGTGAAGCTCGAGTACGAGCTCGAGGGTGACGAGACCGACTGGTGGCAATGAGGCGCGGACATCAGTCCGCGACCCGGAACGTGATGCGCCGATTGAGCCGCATCGCTTCGGGCTCGGTCGCCGGCGCGAGCGGCAACGTGTCGCCGCGGCCGACGGCGATCAGGTTCGCGAGCGGGATCCCGCGCTTCACGAGCTCGTGCTGCACCGTCAGCGCGCGAAGCTCCGACAGCTCCTCGTTCAGCGCGGGCGTCGGCAGCTCGTACGCGTGGCCCTGGATGATCACGAGTCTCCCGGAGCACTTCTCGCGATAGGCCTTCGCCATCGCGTCGAGGATCGCGTCGAGCCCCGGCTGAAGCGTGCCCGTCTCCGAGTCGTAGATCGTGCCGCGCAAGCGACCGACTCCGAGGCAGGAGACGGCGCGCTCGTCGTCGGCTCCTTCTTGAGCCGCGCTCGGCGCGACCGTTACGGCAAGCAGAGCGAGCGCGAGCGCCTGAGTTCTCATTCGCACTCCTCTTCGGCGCTCGGCGCCTGCGGTCGAAGGAGACGGCGAGCATCTATAGCCCGCGAGGCTCACGCGCGCGCGAGCATCCCGCCGAGAATTCCGCAGGCGGTGACGAAGCCGAGCAGTGCGCACGCGAGTGCGACGCGGCCGGCGAGTCGATGGCGCGAGAGCGTCTCGCGCGGTGCGAGCGGATCGCCGCCGCTCTGGGTCACGCGCCGCGTGATCGCGAGGCGGCGGCCGAGCGCGAACGCCGCGCCGCCCGCCAGCAGCATCGAGACGACGAGCACTTCGTGCACGAACAGGTTGATGCGCGCCGCCCTCGTCCATGCGCCGATGTCTTCGCCACCGAGCGCGAGTCGCTTCACGAGGTACGCGACCAGGAACGCGACCACGAAGAAGCTCGCCCAGCCCATCGAGCGGCGGTGCTGCTCGATGCGATTCGCGCGAATCGCCCGCATCCCGCGCACGCCCAGCGTCACCACGAGCGCCATGTTCGCGAGCGCCCAACTCCAGAAGATCAGCTTCGGATCCATCGCGCGCGCACGGTAGAGAAGTTGACGGCTCGCAGTGAGGTCCGTCGCAGCGGGAGGGGCGGTATGGCGGCCTTGCACCGCGCGGGAAGAGGCGAACGGAGAAGAAGCCGGGAGGCGCCGCCTCGCGAAACGGAAGTCAGGGATGCGCACCCACTTCGCTACACGTGCTCGCCAGCTCAGGGGCCGCTGAAATGGCGGTCGCGAGTCTCGGAGCGGCTCTCCTCCCGGCGACGGCATGAGACACCCGCCCGACCCCGGGGCGCTGTGAACTGTTTCACAGGGCCGCAAGAATTCTGCCCTCTCGTTTCACCAACTCCTTCGGCCGGAGCCCTCCACTTTGTCCTACCACCCGCTGCGCGTACGCGAAGTGATCCGCGAGACGCCCGACACGCTGTCCTACCTCCTCGACGTCCCCGCAGAGCTGGCCGAGCGCTTCCGCTATCGCGCGGGCCAGTTCCTCACCTTCAAGGTGCCGGTCGCCGAGGGCGAGCTGCTGCGCTGCTACTCGCTGTCGAGCGCGCCCGAAACGGACGCCGCACCGACGGTGACGGTGAAGCTCGTCCCTGGCGGCCGCGGCTCGGGCTGGTTCCACCAGCACGTGAGCGCCGGCAGCACGCTCCAGGTCATGCAGCCGGCCGGCCGCTTCGTGCTGCACGAGAGCGAGCGGCCGCTGCTGCTGTTCGCCGGGGGCAGCGGCGTGACTCCCATACTTTCTTTGATCAAGGCGGCGCTCACGACGACGAAGCGCCGAATTCGGCTCTTCTATGCCAATCGCGACGCAGCCTCCGTGATCTTTCGCGCCGAATTCGATGCGCTCGCTCGGAGGTACGACGGGCGTCTCGAGACCATCCACCACCTCGACGACGAGCTCGGGTTGACGTCGCGGTCCGAGATCGAGCGCACGCACGCAGGCTTCGAGCAGGCCGACGCCTACCTGTGCGGTCCGGGGCCGTTCATGGAGCTCGTCGAGCAGGTGCTGCTCGCGCGCGGCCATTCGCGCGATCACTTGTGGATCGAGCGCTTCGAGGGCGTGGGCGAGCCCTCACAGCCGGGACCCGGCCCGGCAGCGACCGGGCCGGCACCGAGCGCGGGCGGAGTGCCCGGCGAGGTGGTCGTGCATCTCGACAAGACCGTCCATCGCATTCGCTACGCGAAAGGGCTCAGCCTGCTCGCGGCTGCACGCAAGGCAGGCCTCGCCGCACCGTTCGCGTGCGAGGAGGGCTACTGCGGCTCGTGCGCGGCCAAGTGCCTGCGCGGCAAGGTCACGATGCTCGCAAACGACGTGTTCACGCCGGAGGAAGTGGGGGAGGGCTGGATCCTGACCTGCCAAGGCCACGCAGAGGGCGACGAATGCGAGATCAGCTGGGACGTGTGAGGGCGCGATGTCGGGCAGCCTTCACGAGCTCGGCGGCCAGCGCGTGTATCTCGCCGACGACGGCGGGCCGCCGCTGCGCAGTGATCGGGACGCGCTCGCGCTGGTGAGCGACTCGTACGCGCATTCCCCGGATTGGATCGCGCTGCCGATTGCGCGCTGCGGCGATCCGTTCTTCCAGCTGCGCACGCGAATTCTGGGCGACGTGGCGCAAAAGCTCGTGAACTACGGGTTGCGGCTCGCGATCGTCGGCGACGTGTCGCAGCTCGTCAGCGCGAGCGCCGCGCTGCGCGATTTCGTGCGCGAGGCGAACCGCGGCCGCCAGATCTGGTTCGTCGCGAGCCTGGCGGAGCTTCGCGAGCGGCTGGAGTCGGCGGGTTAGCCCCGGCCCGCTCGACGCGCGGGCGTGGTGTTGCGGGGACGACGTCGCCTCGCTGCACGCGGCGCTTCGCGCTGCTTGCTAGCCGAGCTTCGCCTTCGAGATCTTCACGTCGAATCGCTCGAGCACGGCGGCGCTGCGGCGTACGGCCTTCTCGGTCGTGTAGAGCAGCTTCTTGCCGGTCGGGTCGTAGATCCGGATGTAGACGTCCGGCTCTGTTTCCTCGAGATCGCGGAAGTGCGCCTCGCTGTAGGAGATCTCGAACTTCCCGGACGCGTCGGTGAGCGTGTCGCCGAGCTTGTCGTCGAAGATCAGGTCCTTGTCGTACGCGCGCACTCGCAGGCCCTGGAGCGGCTTCCCCGACTCTTGCTCGACGACGGTTCCGATCACTCGCATGGGCGCGCCTCCACTGGAAGGACGCATCGTAGTGAGGAGAGGCTTCGCGGGGCAAGCAGGAAATCCGCGCCGGCGCTCGCGGTTTCGTGCGCCACAGCCGCGCGTCTTCGTCGGCCGCGCTCAGAACGGGGCGGCGCTGAGGCGACGCCGCTCCGCCGAACGGACGAGCTCGGCCCAGATCGCGGAATCGAGCGCGTGCGCCGCGGGCGTCGCGAGCCCCTCGACGTGCGCGTGCAGCTCGATCAGCAGCGCGCGCAGCGCTCGGTTGCTCGCGTCGAGCGCCGAGATGCGGAGGTCCGCGTCGCTCGCGGCGGCGGCTTCCCGCAAGCGCTGCGCGAGGCTCGCATCGGCGACCACCGGCGCGGCGCCGGCGAACAGCGCGCGCAGCGCTGCGTTCTCCTCGACGCGTCGCGCGGCGGCGCGCTCGAACTCCTCGCGCGCCGCGAGCGCGAGACCCGCGAGCAGCGCCACGTTCATCTGGCGATAGCGCGGCTGTACGTTCGGCATCACGTCGGCCGCGAGCGTCGCGGCAATCTGCTCGAGCATGCGCTGCGGATCGGGCTTCACGCGAGCTTCCCCAACAAGTGCAGCGCGCAGCGGTCCTGGGAGTAGGTGAGCAGGCCCGCCATCGCGAGGATCGGATCCTGGTTCTTGCCCG
>DASTOI010000077.1:0-4319 GCA_035762585.1 Myxococcota bacterium | reverse complement strand
CGGCTCGAAGCGCTGCCGCTCGATGCCGCCGAACGTGAGCAGGTAGTGGCCCGCGACGGGGAAGAAGTCGGCTTCGCCCTCCATCCGAAAGCGCTCGGAGATCTCCCGCACGTCGAAGCCCGCGGCGACGAGCACGCGGCGGTAGTGCGGCTTTTCGCCGGCGCGCGTCGGGAGCAGGTTCGCGAGGTAGAAGCGCTTTTGCGCGTGCGGCTTCTCGGAGTCGAGCTCGGTCAGGAAGCCCGCGTTCGCCGGATACACGAGGCCGGGCTGTGCGGGATCGGGCGGGACGACGATCACGCGGATGCCGAGGTCCGTGAGCAGATCGCGCAGCCTCGACCACTGCTGCTGCGCGAGCGCGCGGTCGACGCTGCGCCGCGTGCCCCAGCGCGTGCGCGTGTGCGGGTTCGCGCCGCCCTTCACGCTGAAGTGCGCGGGGTCGCCCATCAACACGGTTCGGCGCAGCTCGCTCATCGGGGACCGCTCGCGCTCAGGGTTCCGGAAAGCCGGGCGGCAGCGTCTTCGGATCGAAGCCGCCCTCGTGCAGCAGCATCGACTGCGGCTCGGTGCAGTAGAGCGTCGCGGTGACCGCGGCCGGGCGATGGTTGCCGCTCTTCTTGCCGCCGCCGAACGGCAGCTTCGCGCTCGCGCCGACCGTGCCGCGGTTCCAGTTGAGGACGCCCGTCTGCACGCGGCCGATGCAGTGCTCGAAGTGTTTGCGCTCGCGCGTCACGACGGAGGCGGCGAGGCCGAAGTCCGAGTCGTTGACCGCCGCGATCGCCTCGTCGAGATCGCTGATCGGATAGAGCGCAGCCTCGGGGCCGAAGATCTCTTCGCGCTGGTACGGGTGGCTCTGCGCGAGCGAGCCGAAGCGCACCAGCGCGGGCGCGACGTACGGCGCGATGCGGTCGATCTCGCCGCGGAAGACGCGCTCGCCGCCGGCCTCGCTCGCGAGCGCGCGGTAGCGCATCACCTTGTCGAACGCGGCGCGCGAGACGAGCGGGCCCATGAAGGTGCCCGGCTCGAGCGGCGGGCCGATGCGAAGCCCTGATAACACGCGCACGAGCCGCTCGGTGAGCTCGGCTTCGACCTCGCGGTGCACGAAGACGCGCGAGAGGCAAGAGCAGCGCTGGCCGGTCGTCGCCGCGATCGAGAGCGCGGCTTCAGCGGCGGCGAGGCGCAGATCGGCGTCGCGCCAGACGATCATCGCGTTCTTCCCGCCCATCTCGAGCGCGAGGATCTTGCCGGGCTGATCGAGCGTCGCGTTCGCGAGCGCGCGTCCGACGTTCCACGAGCCGGTGAACAGGATCCCGTCGACGCGCGGGTGCAGCGCGAGCGCCTGGCCCGTGGCGGCGCGGCCCTGGACGAGCTCGAACACGCCGGGCGGAAGACCCGCATCGCGCCACGCGCGCGCCATCCAGTCGCCGACCGCGGGCGTGAGATCGCTCGGCTTGAACACGACGCAGTTGCCCGTCGCGAGCGCGGGCACGATGTGGCCGTTCGGGAGGTGCGCCGGAAAGTTGAACGGCCCGAGCACCGCGAGCACGCCCCGCGGATGATGGAGCGCGCGCGCCGCGGCGCCGGCCTCGATCGGCGCGACGAAGCGCATACCCTCGTCGAGCGTGACGTCGACCTTCGGCGCGATCAGCGCGGCCTCGCCCCGCGCATCCCAGAGCGCCTTGCCGACCTCGCGGGCGATCAGCTGCGCGAGCTCCTCCTGGCGCGCTTTCGCGAGATCGCGGAAGCGGCGAAGCACTGCTGCGCGGGCGTCCAGCCCCGCATCGCGCCAGGCCGGAAATGCGCGGCGCGCGCGCTCGACCGCCTCGTCGATCGCGAGCTCGTCCCAAATCGGGAAGCGCCCGATCTCGTCGCTCGGATCGGCCGGCGAGACGCTGCGCAGGACTTCAGGCATCGCGAGCTCCCGGTTGGAGTCGAGTTCCAGCCGCTTCGCGGGCGAAGCGAAGCCGGCCTGCCGCGCGCAGCGCGAGACCGGGCGTCATGGTGTAGCTCGCACGTCGAGGCCATGATGGCCTCTCAGGAACACGTACAGGTCGTCGATCTCCTGCTCGGTGAAGTCGACGTCTCGCACCCAGCCCATCGGCGAGAGCTCGCGCCCATCGGCCGCGCGCGCGGTGCGCAGCAGGCGCCGGAACTGATCGCGCGAGTACGCTGCCACGATCGCGAGAGGCGGGCTCGCTTCGAGCGCGCTGCCTCGATAGCTCACGCCGTGGCACGCGCTGCACACGATGCTCGCGAGATATCGCCCGCGCGCGAAGGCGGTGTCGCGCGGCAGCTCTCCCCATCGCGGTCTCGGAAGCGACCGCTCGACGAGGTCGGCGTCCACGCCCCATTCGCCGGTCACGAGCACCCAGCGGCCAAGCCAGGTGAGCTCGTGCGAGCGAGCGATGGGCGCGAGCGCCGGCTGCGATCGCAGATGGGCAATCAGGTCGGCGAGGTCCTGATCGCCGAGCGGCCAGGTCGCATACGAGATCATTCCGATCGCGCTCTTGCCATCGCGCTTCACGCCGTATCGGATCAGCCGCACGAGCTCGGCGTCGCCGTACTGCGGCAGCACCTGCGAGAGCGTCGGCGCAGCGCTTCGGTGGATGCCGTCGATCTCCTCGAATCCGCCTTCGCCGTGGAGCCCGTGACAACCCGCCCAGCAGCCCACGACCTTCGCCAGGTGCATGCCGGCGACGACGTCGGCCGGGCGCGCGGCGCGCAGCGGCGCGAGCGGGGCGTCGTAGCTGCGCCGCATCTTCCATTCCGACACGGCGTAGACGCCGCCGAGCGAGAGAGCGGCCACCGCGCACGACGCGCCCGCGACTCGAACGGCGGCGGACGCGGCGCGCCGAGCCGTCATCGCCCTACGGCAGCGGCGTGACGCTGACGCGGTCGCCGCTTTTCACGGCGAGCGCCTCGCGGACGTCGGCGGAGACGAGCGGCGCGCCGTCGGCGTCGAGCGGCACGACGGTCGCGCGGAAGCGGCCGCCGGTCTCGGTCGACAGCAGCGCGAGCGTGTCGCCCTTCGCGCCCTGCGAGCCGCGCGGGATGCCGGGCAGCACGAGCTCGCGCCGCTCGCGCACCGAGACGATCGCGTCGCGCGCGGCGCCGTAATAAGGGCCGCCGTCGAACGGGTCGACTTGGTTGAGCGGCGAGAAGCCGATCTTCTCGAGGATCGCGACCGCCGCCTTCGCGGTGTCGTTCGGCTGCCCGATCATCTTCTGCGTGTCTTCCGGGAAGAGCGTCACGTAGACCGGGTCGACCGGGAACAAGTCCGCGATGAACTGTTTCGTCTTCGCGGAGAGATGATCGGCAGTGCGGTAGTCGAGGCCGGTGAACTTCGCGCCGAACGCGTCCCACAGCCGGTTCTTTCCGGGCGCGTCGAAGCGCGACAGCATCTCGGCGATCACCTGCTTCTCGAAGCGCCGCGGATGCGCCGCGATGTACGCGAAGCGCACGATCGAGAGGGCCTTGCCGCACTTGCGCGGGTGATGGCGATAGGCTGGGTCGATGATCAGGCCGCCGATCTCGGTCGGACCGTCGGTCGTCGACTGCAGGCGCAGCTTCTTGTGCAGGAAGCGCTTGTCGAGCTCGGGGCTGCGCCGCTCCTCGGTCGAGACGTCCAGCCAATAATAAGGGCGCCCGGGGCGGCCGTGCTTCGCCATGATCAGCGAAGTGCCGATCGTCTTCTTCGCCTCGAGGTCCTCGAGCGCGAACATGTAGATCGCCTCGCGCCAATCGAGCGAATCCTCGCCGCGCGCGGAGCGGAACGAGCGGCCCGAGAGCGCGATGCGCTCGACCAGGAACTCCGAATCCGCGGGCAGATTCATCGAGTCGAGCAGCTTGGCGAGCGCGACCAGGTCATCGAGATCGCCCTCGTTCACGGGCCGGAGGATCAGCATTCGAGCCCCTTTTCGTTGGCGACGCGGCGCAGCGCCTTCTCGAGCGTCTCGAAGCCTGCGTCGAGCTCTTCGTCGCTGACGTTCACGGGCAGGAGCATGCGGATCTTCATTGGGTCTTTGCCCGCTCCGAGCACGAGCAGCCCCTCCTCGAAGGCAGCCTTGAGGATCGCGTTGGTGACCGCCGGCGCGCCGTCGAACGGCACGAACGCCTGCATCGCGCCGATTCCGCTGCGCGCACCGATCGCCTTCGGCATGCGGCGCGCGAGCGCTGCGAAGCGCGTCTCGACGCGCGGGCCGATGCCTGCGACGCGCCCCAGCGTGCCGAGATACCCCTCGCTCTCGAGCTTCTCGATGATGCGCGCGCCGACCGCGAGGCCGACCGTCGCTCCCGCATACGTGCCGGCTACGAGGCCTTCG
>DASTOI010000076.1:0-5091 GCA_035762585.1 Myxococcota bacterium | reverse complement strand
AGTGACTCGAGCGCGCGCGCGACCGCGTGCGCGATCCAGTCGAAGCGCTTCGCGATGGAGCCGCGCGGCTCGGGATCGGGGATGCACCACGCGAACGCGATCGTCTCGCGATGGAACACGGCGGCGCGGCCGCCGGCGAGGCGCAGCACCGCGTCCCAGCCGCCGGCGCGCGCGGCGGCGACGGCGTCGCGAAAGCCGGGGCGCGCGCGATCGAGCACCGAGAACGCGACCACGTCCGGCGGCTGGTGGAGGCGCAGCGCTTCGCGCGCCTCGCCGCGGGCCGCCGCATGCAAGAGAGCGCGCGAGAGCGCGGTGTCGTAGGCCGCGCGCTCTGCGAACGATTCGGTGTAGAGAGCGATCTCCCGCGTCACGCCGCGCAGAGTAAGTCACCAGCGGGGACGTTCCTGCCGTGGTGACTTTCGTGACGCGCATCGCTCGCGAGCCGCGCGCTGCCCGCCCGGCGCCGCGGAGAACACAAGGCTGTCCCTTACGTCACCGGCAAGTATGAACGTCCCCGGTGGTGACTTACCGTCGCGCGCCGCGCGTCGGGGCGCGCGAGGAGGATGAGATGGGACCGCTCGAAGGGATTCGCGTCGTCGAGCTCGGGGTGTGGATCGCGGGGCCGGCGGCGGGCGGGATCCTCGCGGACTGGGGCGCGGACGTCTTGAAGATCGAGCCGCCGGGCATTGGGGATCCCGCGCGCCTGTTCCAGCACATGCTGGGCGCGGACCTTCCGTTCAATCCGCCGTTCGAGATGGACAACCGCAGCAAGCGCTCGATCGGCGTGGATCTCGCGAAGCCCGCGGGCCGCGCGCTCGCGGGCGAGCTGATCACGCGCGCCGACGTGTTCGTGACGAACGTGCGCCCGGCGGCGCTCGCGCGGCTCGGCCTCGATGCGGAGGCCCTGCTCGCGAGGCACCCGCGCCTCGTCTACGGACTGATTACGGGCTATGGGACCGAGGGCGCGGAGAAGGACAAGGCCGCGTACGACATCGCCGGCTTCTGGGCGCGCTCCGGCATCGCGCACATGCTGACGCAGCCCGGCTCGCATCCGCCGTTCCAGCGCGGCGGCATGGGCGATCACGGCACCGGCATGGTGCTCGCGGGCGCGATCAGCGCCGCGCTCGTCGCGCGCGCGCGCACGGGCAAGGGCCAGCTCGTGTCGACCTCGCTCTACCGCCAAGGGCTCTACACGCTCTCGTTCGATCTCGCGACCGCGCTGCGCCTCGGCACCGGCCTCGCGGTCGCGCAGCGCGCCGCGATGGGCAACCCGTGCATCAACAACTACCGCGCAAAGGACGGCAAGTGGTTCTGGGTGGTCGGGCTCGAGGCGGATCGCCATTGGCCGCCGCTGTGCCGCGCCGTGAGTCACCCGGAATGGACCCTCGACGCGCGCTTCGCGACCGCGAGGGATCGCGCGAAGAACGCGGTCGCGCTGATCGCGCTGCTCGACGCCGCGTTCGCGGAGAAGACGCGCGCGGAGTGGGCGCAGATCTTCGACGCGATCCCCGACATGTGGTGGGCGCCGGTGCAGGACCTCGACGAGGTGATCGCGGATCCGCAGGCGCGCGCCGCCGGCGGCTGGTGCGAAGTTCCCGACGCAGGCGCCACCGCAACGTTCCCCGCGACGCCCGCCGACTTCGCGGGCACGCCCTGGGCGCCGCGCTGGATGGCGCCCGCGCGTGGGCAGCACGGCGACCAAGTGCTGCGCGAGCTCGGCAAGAGCGACGCGGAGATCGCAGCGCTGCGTGCGAGCGGCGCCGTCGCCTGAGAAGGCCGGCGCGGCACGGAATCGGCCGCGACCGCGCGCGTGCGACCTCGCGACTCGGCGAAGCGAAGCGCGCGAGGTTTCTCGAACGCGAGCTGCGTCACAGCTTCGTTGTGTGAGCGCGCACACTTCCGCACGCGCGTGAAAAAAAACTTCCGGTGACTCGCGCGCGCGTGAGTGCGCTCACTTCGCCGCGCTTCTCTCCACGCGAAGCTGCCGGCCGACTTATTACTGTCGGGGGGTGGCGATGCTCGGTTGTCTCTGGCGACGCGTGCGTGTGTTCTCGGTGCTCGCGTTCTTGCTCTCGGGTCCGTCTCTCGCGGTGGACGTGACGGGCACTTCCGTGCAGCTCACCTGGACGGCGGCGACCGGTCCGGTGAGCGGGTATGCGGTGCAGGTCTCGCGATCGGGCGGCGCGTACACCGAGGTCGCGCGCGTCGCGGGCCGCTCGGTGAACGTGACCGGCACGATCGGCCAAACCGTGCTGGTGCGCGTCGCCGCCTACAACGTGCTCGGGCAATCCGGAGCGTTCTCTCCGATCTCCGATCCGATCCGCTTCGTCGCGGCGCCGGCGCCCGCGCCGACGATCGACCTGCGCGCCGATCTCGACGGCAACGGCCGCGCCGATGCGCTCGCGGTCAACGCGTCGACCGGAGCGCTCGCGGCCTCGCTGCTCCAGGCCGACGGCACGCGCCGTTGGGTGACGATCGGCACGCCGCGCGACGCGGCGAAGCGTCCGGTCGGCTTCGGGGACGTCGACGCGGACGGGCGCGCGGACGTGCTCTGGCGCAACGCGGCGACCGGCACGAACGAGATCTGGCTCATGCGCGGGCTCACCTACTCGGTGATTCCGCTGCCCTCGCAAGGCCCGCGCTACCGCGTCGCCGCCTTCCGCGATTTCTCGGGCGACGGCCGCGCGGACGCGCTCTTCCACGATCCCGCGAACGGCCAGAGCATGGCCTGGGTGCTCGGCGCATCGGGCTTCGTCACCTCCCTCGCGGTCGACCCCGCGCCGACCGGCAGCCGGCTCGTCGCAGTGGGCGACATCGATGGCGACCGTTCGCCCGACTTCGTGTTCCGCAACACCACGACGCGCAGGCTCGACGCGTGGCTGCTGCGCGGCGTCGTTCCGCGCGCGGTCGTCACGCTCGGCACGGCGGCGAGCGGCGCGACCGTCGGCGGTGTCGGCGACTTCGACGGCAACGGAAGGGACGACCTGGTGTGGCTGCGGCCCACCGCCAGCGGAACCGTGATCGACGTCTGGTTCCTGAACGGCGCGAATGCGCCGAGCGTCGGGACCGCGTTGCTGCTCGGCGCGGGTCAGACGTCGCGCGGCGTCGCCGATCTCGCATCGAACGGGCGAGATCAGCTCGTCGTCGGCGGTACGACCGCGCTGTACGGAGTGACCGTCTCGCCGGTCCGCCCGAGCGGCGCCGCGACGCGCTGGACGATCCGATCGGTGCGCCTCACCGGAGTGCCGATCTCGAGCTGGAGGTTCCTCGCGCTCGAGTAACGACGGAGTGGCGCGAGCGACGTCGCTGCTTTCCGTGAGCGACGTTCAGCGCCAGGCGATCCCGCGGCCGCGATCGGTGACTCGACCGATCGCGGCCGCCTGCGCGTCTCCGCCCGCGTGCAGCGCGGCGAGTGCAGCGGTCGCTCGATCCGACGCGACCGAGAAGAGAAGCCCACCCGACGTCTGCGGATCGCACGCGAGCGCATGCGCGAGCGCATCGCCGCCGGCGAACGGGGGCGCGGCCTCCGCGTTCGGCGGCGCGGCCGTGCTGCGGACACCGCGCGCGAGCAGCGCATGCGCGCCGGGCAGCGCCGGCAGCGCAGACGCGTCGAGCTCGGCGGCGACGCCGCTCGCGGCGAGCATCTCGCCGAGATGGCCGGCGAGCCCGAAGCCCGAGACGTCGGTCGCGGCGCGGGCGAAGCGGCGCGCGACGGCGGCGGCGCGTTGATTCGGGCGCAGCATCGCCGCGTGCGCGGCACGCACCCACGCGCCGCGCGCGAGCGCGCGCATGTCGGCGGCGAGCACGACGCCGGTGCCGAGCGGCTTCGTCAGCACGAGCACGTCTCCGGGCGTGAGCCCCGCCTTCGTGAGCGGTGCATCGCCCGGCGCGAGATCGCCGAGCACTGCGAGCCCGATCGTCAGCTCGGCGCCGAGCATCGAGTGTCCGCCGACCAGCGAGACGCCGAGCGGATCGAGTGCGGCGCGCACGCCGGCGAGCGCGGCGCGCAGCGCGGCCTCGTCGCCCTCGGCTGCGGTCACCCAACACAGCGCGTGCCTCGGCACGCCGCCCTTCGCGTAGACGTCCGAAAGCGCGTTCACCGCGGCGACGCGGCCGACCAGCCACGCGTCTTCGCTGAACGCGCGAAAGCCGTCGGCGGTCGCGATCCAGACGTCTCCGCTCGCGCTGCGCAGCGCCGCCGCGTCATCGCGCGCCTCGAGGCCGAGCAGAACGCGCGGGTCGGGCGCCGCCGGCGGCAGCGACGCGAGCGCGTCCGCGAGCGCGCGCGAGGACACCTTCGCCGCGCAGCCGCCGCAGCGCATCGCGGCATCCTCGGCCAGCGGCGGAAACCCTGCGGTCGGCGCGCCGTTCGGCCCTAACACCTGGAAGCGCCGCACGAAGCGGCGATCGATCGCGTCCTTCAGCCGAAACGCGAGCGCTCCGGACGCGGCGATCCCCCACTTCGCGCCGAGCGCGCGCCGCTCGCCGAGATTCAAGAGCGTCAGGAAGTCGCGTTGCGGTCGATAGCGGCGCAGCGGCTCGCCGTTCAGCGCGAACCGGAGGTTCTCCGCGAGCACGGGGCCTTGCCGCACCGCGTAGACGCCCGCCTTCGGCACCCACGGCGCGCCGGCGAGCGAAGCGCAGTCGCCGGCCGCGAACAGCGTGTCGTGCCCCTCGACCTGCAGCGTGTCTCGTACGCGCACGAAGCCGGCGTCGTCCTTCGGCAGCGCGCTCTTCGCGACGAGCGCGACCGGCGCGGCGCCGGCCGCCCAGATCGCGAGGTCGCACGCGAGCGGCGCGCCGCCGGCGAGCTCGATCGCGTCCTTGCGCACGCGCAGCACGCGCGCGCCGGTCCGCACCTGGACGCCGCGCGCGCGGAGCTCGGCGAACGCGCGGCTGCGCAGCGTCCGCCACGCGCCCGGCAGGATCTCCGCGGCGTCGGTCGCGAGCGAGAGCGCTGCGTGGACGCCGCGCGCGCGCAGCCGCGCCTCCACGCAGAGTGCGAGCTCGACTCCCGCCGCGCCGCCGCCGACGATCACGAGGCGCAGCGCGGGGCCGTCGCGCGCGCGGGCGTCCGCGCTCGCGCGCGCG
>DASTOI010000075.1:0-2169 GCA_035762585.1 Myxococcota bacterium | reverse complement strand
TCTTCAGCATCTCGAGCGCGACGAAGCGGTCGTTCGCGGAGGCTTCCGGGTCGTCGAGGATCGCGCGCAGCTGCTTCAGGTGGCTCGTGCGGAACAGGTGGGAGACGTCGCGGATCGCGGCCGCGGCGAGCCGTCGCAGCGCGCCGGGCTCGACGACGAGCAGCTCGCGCTCGCCGAGTCGCTGGGTCGTGACGCCTTCGCGGCCGAGCGAGCGGTACTCGGTGTCGTCGTCGCCGAGCTCGAACAGCTCCTGAAAATGAAACGCGGGCATTCGTCGTTCTCCGAGAGAGCGCGCGAAGGAAGGGCGCGCTCAGCGGCGGACGACAGTCGCATCGAGCGCCTCGCAGCGCACGCGCGAATGCTTCGCGGCGCTCGCTACCCCGGCCCGCCGCTCTCCGCGGCGGGAGCCGGCGGCGCCGGCGCGGGCGCGCTCTCTTCGAGCGACTGCTTCTTCGGCGCCGGCGGTGGCACCAGCACCTCGGCGATCGCCTTCAGGCTCCCGAACAGGAAGTTCGGCACGCCTTCGAGTACGAGGCTCGCGGGCCCGGAAGCGACGCTCTTCGCGACGAGCGGCTGCACGACGGGCTTGGTCCACACGCCCGTCACGGAGAAGTAGAAGCCCGCGAGCGCGCGGTCCTCGCCGAGCAGCAGCACGTTGACGATCGGGATCGCGCCGACGATCTGATCGATGGTCGGAATCGGGTACATGCCGATCGCCGCTTCCAGCTCGTACGGCTCCGCGAGATGCGTCTTGCCCGAGGCGGCCATGCGCTCGGATTTGCCCTCGAGCGTGAGCGTGCGCGACGTCATCCAGCCGTGCTCGATCGGGCCTTCGAGGTCGATCCCGCGGTACGGGAACTTATTACGCTCGCCGAACGGGTTGATCTTCTCGTCCGTCATCGCGAGCGCGAGCAGGAAGGGGACGTCGCGATAGATCTCGCCCTTGCGCGCGTGCAGGCTCGCGTAGCCGCTCGCGTCGATCAGCGGGCTCTCGCCGAGCCGCAGAACGCCGCTCAGGCTGACGCCGCCCGTCAGCGTCCCGGACATCAGCGTCTTCGGCGCTTGTGAGGTCTTCCACACGTCGAGCAAGTCGAGCCCGCGGCTCTGCGCGTCGGCGTCGAACGGCACCGGGCCGTCGCCGCCGAGGTCGAGCGCGAAGCGGCCCTCCAGCTCGCCGCTCGGCGCGAGGCGCAGCCGGCTCCGGACCAGCTCGACGCGCGAGCCGAGCGCGCGGAAGTCGCCCTCGTACCCCTTCGTGAGGAAACGCCCCATCGAGCGGACGTCGATCGCGAAGCGGCCCTCGGCCCACGCATCAGGCCGCGGCGCAGGCGCCGCCGGGGCGCGCTTTGCGCCGAGCGCGAGCTGGAGCGTGATCGAGCCGCCGTCGCGCAGCGGCTGGCCATCGTTGCCGCGCGCCTTGCGGTAGGCCGCGTCGCCCTCGATCGCGAAGCCGGCCCACGCGCCGCTCTCGATCGCGTAGTCGTATCCGTTGTCGAGCCGCTTCACCTGGGCGATCACGTCCTCCAGCGTGCAGAACAAGAGCGGGTGCGAGAGGCGGTCGACGTCGAGATCGAGCGAGCTCCACGTCTGGATGTAGGGCGGCTTGCGGCGCGACTCGATCCAGCTGCGCAGGTCGTCGATCCCAGCGAGGGTCGGAACCGGCGCGGGGCGATCGCAGCGGACGTCGTCGACCGCGCGCACGTGCTCGAGCCCGCTGAGCGTGAGCGCGAGCCGCGGCAGCCGGCGCTCGCGGAAGCGCGCGCCGAGCGCCTGCACGTCGAGCCGGTCGCCGGCGAAGTCGAGCGTGCCGGTCACGTCGCGCAGCCGATCGGACTCGCCGATGCGCAGCTCGGCGCCCTCGAGCGCGAGCTTCAGCGCGAGATCGCCTTTGCGCGCGAGCAGCTCGCCGCCCGCGATCGCCTGCACGCCGCCGACCGTGCTCGCGAGCTTCACGTCGAGCGAGCGGATCCTTCCGCTGACGATGCGCTCGAGCACGCGCTCGGCGGCCGGCTTCACGCCGCGCGGAAGCTGCGCGGCGACGCGCGCGAGCTCGTCACGCCCGATCTCGCGCGTTGCGACCTCCGCGCGCAGCGGGCTCGCCTCCGTGAGCGGGAGCCCGAGCCGGCCCGAGCCGGCGAGCGCGATCGCGCCGTCCGAGAGCGCGAGCTC
>DASTOI010000074.1:0-2439 GCA_035762585.1 Myxococcota bacterium | reverse complement strand
GTCCTCGACCACGCCCTTGGTCTTCTGCGCGGCCAGCTCGTTCAGCTTGCCCTCCTCGAGCGTGCGCGCGAGCGAGAGCCCGGCGCGGCGCAGCGCCTTGTCGAGCACGCCGCGCCCGATCTCGCGCGCGCGCACGTTCTCCTCTTCGCGCACTGCGTGGCGGATGCGGCTGCGCGCCTTGCCCGAGATCGCGATCTCGAGCCAGTCCTTCTTGGGCCGCTGCTGCGCGTTGGTGAGGATCTCGACGGTGTCGCCGCTCGCGAGCTTGTAGTGCAGCGGGCGCTGCATGCCGTTCACGCGCGCGCCCGTGCAGCGGTCGCCGACCTGGCTGTGGATCGCGTACGCGAAGTCGAGCGCGGTCGCGCCGGTCGGCAGGTTGAACACGTCGCCCTTCGGCGTGAAGACGAACACCTCGTCGGGGAACAGGTCGACCTTCACCACGTCGAGGAACTCGTGCGGGTCGGCGAGCTCGCCCTGTCGCTCTAACAACTGACGCAGCCAGGTGAACTTCTGATCGTCGCGCGCGTCGCCCTCGTGGCCCTTGTAACGCCAGTGCGCCGCGATCCCCATCTCTGCGAGCTCGTGCATCGCGCGCGTACGGATCTGCACCTCCATGCGCTCGCCGTAAGGGCCGATCACCGTCGTGTGCAGCGACTGGTATCCGTTCGCCTTGGGCAGCGCGACGTAGTCCTTGAAGCGCCCCGGCACCGGCGGCCAGGTCGCGTGCACGAGGCCGAGCGCGTGATAGACGGACGCCGCGCCGTGATCCGCTTCGAGGATGATCCGGAACGCGACCAGGTCGTAGATCTTCTCGAGCGAGACGCCCTGCTTCTCCATCTTCGCGTGGATCGACGACAGGTCCTTCACGCGGCCCGCGATGTCGGCGCGCAGCCCCGCGGCGTCGAGCTTCGCCTGCAGGATCTCCTTCACCTCGGCGACGTAGCCCTCGCGCTCGACCTTGCGCCCGGCGACGACGCGCTCGAGCTCCGCGGCCGCCTCCGCGTGCAGCGTGCGGAACGAGTGCTCCTCGAGCTCGCGCTTCATCCAGTAGATGCCGAGCCGGTGCGCGAGCGGGACGTAGATGTCGAGCGTCTCCTGCGCGACGCGGCGGCGCTTGTCCTCCGACAGGAACTCGATGGTCCGCATGTTATGGAGCCGGTCGACCAGCTTGATCAGCAGGATGCGGATGTCCTTCGACATCGCGACCAGCATCTTGCGGAAGTTCTCGGCCTGCCGTTCGCGCGCCGAGGTGAACTCCACCTTCGCGATCTTGGTGAGGCCCTCGACCAGGAACGCGACCTCCTCGCCGAACAGTGTCTGGATCTCCTCCAGCGTCGCGAGCGTGTCCTCGACCGTGTCGTGCAAGAGGCCCGCCGCGATCGTGACCGCGTCGAGCCGCATCTCGACCAGGATGCCGGCGACCTCGAGCGGATGGATCAGGTAAGGCTCGCCCGAGTGGCGCTTCTGCTCCTTGTGCACCTTGGCCGTGAACACGTAGGCGCGCTGCAGCAGCTCGAGATCGCTGTCGGGGGCGTACTCGAGTACGCGATCCGCGATGTCGTTGAAGCGCAGCACGCCGCTGGGCCGCCTCCGGGAGAAGGGATCAAGTTAGCTGGGCCTCCGCGCCCGCCTCGCCATCCATCAATCCCCAATCGGCAGCACGCCGGCGAGGCTCGAGACGACCGCGGCGCGGCCGAAGCGCTCCCGAACCGCTGCGGTGTCACCGGCGCGCTCGGCGGCGATCACGGCGAGCAGCGCGTCGGTCGCCCGCTCGACCGTGTCGTTCACGATCGCGTAATCGAATGCGCGCACCGCGCGCAGCTCGCCGTCCGCGACCGCGAGCCGGCGCGCGATCTCGTCGGCGGTGTCGGTGCCGCGCCCCTTCAGCCGGCGCACGAGCTCCTCGCGCGACGGCGGCAGCAGGAATACGAAGCGCGCGTCGCGGCGCCGCTCGCGCAGCTGCAGCGCGCCCTGCACCTCGACCTCCAGTAACAGATCGCGGCCGGCGGCGAGCGGCGCGTCGAGCGCCGCCCAGCTCGTCCCGTAGAGATTCCCCGCGTACTCGGCGTGCTCGACGAAGCCGCCCGCCGCGATCATGCGCGCGAACTCGGCGCGCGTGACGAACCAGTAGTCGCGCCCGTGTTGCTCTCCCGGGCGCCGCGCGCGCGTCGTGTGCGAGACGGAGAACTCGACGCCCGGATCGCGCGCGATCACGTTGCGGCAGACCGTCGTCTTGCCGGTGCCGGACGGCGCGGAGACGACGAACGGGATCCCGGCGCGCCCGCTCACACGAGCCCCTCTTCCCCCGTCTCGAGCCGCGCCGCCACGGTCTCCGGGTTCACGGCCGACATCACGACGTGGCCGCTGTCCATCACGAGGATCGAGCGCGTGCGGCGGCCCTGCGTGGCGTCGACGAGCAGCCCGCGCTGCTCCGCATCG
>DASTOI010000073.1:0-11297 GCA_035762585.1 Myxococcota bacterium | reverse complement strand
AGCACGATCTCGTAGCCCTCGCGCGCGAAGCGCTGCGCTTCGACGTGCACCTTGGTGACGAGCGGGCAAGTGGCGTCGATCGTGCGCAGGCCCTGCGCTTCGGCCGCGGCGCGCACGGCCGGCGAGACGCCGTGCGCGCTGTAGATCAAGAGCGCGCCGCGCGGCGCCTGCTCCGGCTCGTCGACGAACACCGCGCCCTTCGCCTTCAGCGCGTCGACGACGTGGCGGTTGTGGACGATCTCGTGGCGCACGTAGATCGGCGGACCGAAGCGCGCGAGCGCCTGCTCGACGATCTCGATCGCGCGGTCCACTCCGGCGCAGAATCCGCGCGGGCTCGCCAGCAAGATCCGCATGGCGGAGCAGGCTACGGAATGCGTCGCGGCTGCGCTTCGCCCGATCTACGTTCTTGCGCTTCGCGAGTGGAGGAAGCGATGGCCGATCTCGAAACGTTTCGCGCCGAGATGCGCAGCTGGCTGGAGGCGAACGCGCCGCAGCGCCTGCGCGGCACGCCGGCCGACCAGCTCGAGGGCGTCTGGGGCGGCAAGAAGTGGAAGGACGCCGACCCCGATCAGAAGGCGTGGCTCGAGCGTTGCGCCGCGCGCGGCCTCACCGCGCCGACGTGGCCGAAGGAGTACGGCGGCGGCGGCCTCTCGAAGGAAGAGGCGAAGGTGTTCGCCGAGGAAATGCGCCGGCTGCGCCTGCCGCCGCCGCTGATCGGCTTCGGGCTCACGATGATCGGCCCGACGCTGCTGCAGTTCGGCACCGAGGAGCAGAAGCGCGAGCACCTGCCGAAGATCTGCCGCGGCGAGATTCGCTGGTGCCAGGGCTACTCCGAGCCGGGCGCCGGCTCCGACCTCGCCGGCCTGCAGGCGCGCGCCGAGGACCGCGGCGATCACTACATCGTGAACGGCACGAAGATCTGGACTTCTTATGCGGACAAGGCGGACTGGATCTTCGCGCTCGTGCGCACCGACCCGAAGGCGAAGAAGCAGGAAGGCATCACGTTCATCCTGATCGACATGGAGACGCCGGGCGTCTCGGTCTCGCCGATCCTGTTGATCAGCGGCAGCTCGCCGTTCTGCGAGACGCACTTCACGAACGTGAAGGCGCTCAAGAAGAACGTGATCCACAAGGAGAACGCGGGCTGGACGGTGGCGAAGGCGCTGCTCGGCCACGAGCGCACGATGATCTCGGAGGCGTTCGGCGCCGGCGGCGGGATGCGGCGCTCGCTCGCGGAGCGCGCGCGGCAGTACGTCGCGAGCGATGCGAGCGGCCGGATCACGGACGCTGCCTCGCGCGACGCGATCGCGCGCATCGAGATGGATACGCGCGTGTTCGGCCTCACGATGCAGCGCTCGCGCGACGCCGCGAAGGCCGGCCATCAGCCGGGGCCGGAGAGCTCGATGTTCAAGGTCTACGGCACCGAGCTGAACATGCGACGCCAGGACACGCTGGTGCGGCTCGCCGGACCGCAGTCATTGGGCTGGGAGGGACCGGGCTTCAACGAGGAGGAGCTCGCGACCACGCGCGACTGGCTGCGCTCGCGCGGCAACTCGATCGAGGGCGGCACGAGTGAGGTGCAGAGAAACATCATCGCGAAGCGCGTGCTCGGTCTTCCGGACTGAAGGCTTCCGCGGCCAGAGAGATAGAGAGAACGACCATGGATCTCGTCCTAACAGAAGACCAAGCCCTGATCGCTAAGACCGCCGCCGACTTCGTGAAGGAGAAGTCGCCGGTCGCGCGGATGCGCGCGCTGCGCGACGCGAACGACGCGACCGGTTACTCGCGCGCGCTGTGGAAGGAGATGGCGGAGCTCGGCTGGGTCGGGCTCGCGTTCCCTGAGAACCTCGGCGGCGCGGGTCTCGGATTCGCGGAGCTCGCCGTCGTGCTCGAGGAACTCGGCCGTACGCTCGCGCCGGAGCCGTTCCTCGGCACCGTATTGTTGGGCGGCCAAGCGCTGCTGCTCGGCGGCAGCGACGCGCAGAAGCAGGCGTGGCTGCCGAAGCTGTGCGCCGGCGATGCGATCGTGACGCTCGCGCATCAGGAAGCGCGCAGCCGCTACGACCTGAACCACGTCGAGACGCGCGCCGAGCGCGCGGCCGGCGGCTGGAAGCTGCGCGGCGAGAAGATCCAGGTGCTCGACGGCCACGTCGCCGACGCGCTGCTGATTCCCGCGCGCACGTCAGGTGCAGTCGCGGACGCCGCCGGCATCTCGTTGTTCCTCGTCACGAAGGGCGCCGCGGGCCTCGCGGCGACGCGCCAGAGCCGCGTCGATTCGCGCGGCGCCGCGCTCGTGAAGCTGGACGGCGTCGCGGGCGAGCCGGTTGGAGCGGAGGGCGCGGCCGGAGAGCTGCTCGCGCGCGTCGTCGACCGCGCGACGATCGGTCTGTGCGCCGAGATGCTCGGCGGCATGCAGCAGGCGTTCGCGCTCACGCTCGAGCATCTGAAGACGCGCAAGCAGTTCGACGTGCCGATCGGCTCGTTCCAAGCGCTGAAGCACCGCGCCGCCGACGTCTTCATCGAGCTCGAGCTCGCGAAGTCCGCGGTGATGGCCGCCGCGCGCGCGGTCGACGAGAACAGCCCCGAGCTCGCGAAGCTCGCGTCGCTCGCGAAGGCGAAGTGCTCGGACGCGTACTTGCTCGCCGCGCACGAGGGCGTGCAGATGTTCGGCGGCGTCGGCATGACCGACGAGTACGACATCGGCCTCTATCTGAAGCGCGCGCGCGCAGCCGAGCTGACCTTCGGCGACGCCGCGTTCCACCGCGCGCACTGGGCGAGCTTGAACGGCTACTAGTCCGGCATGTGCGAACGCGACGGAACTCGATGAACGCTCCGCGAACGACCCGATCGCCCGAGCAATCGAGTCCCGGAGCCGCGGCCGCAAGCGCCGAAGGCGCGCGCAGCGAGCCGCAGGCGAGCGAAGTCGACAAGTTCGACCGTACGACGCGCATGCTGCGCGCGTGTCGCGGCGAGCCGGTCGATCGCCCGCCGGTCTGGTTGATGCGCCAAGCCGGCCGCTACCTGCCCGAGTACCGCGCCGCGCGCGCAGGGCAGGCGTTCCTCGATTCGTGTCGCGACGTCGAGCGCGCGGTCGAGCTCTCGCTGCAGCCGCTGCGGCTCGTCGGCACCGAGGCAGTCGTCTTCTTCTGCGACATCTTCGTGCCAGTCCTCGGCCTCGGGGTCGACGTCGACTTCGCGCCTGGCCCCGTAATCACTCCGCCGCTGCGGACGCGCGCGCAAGTCGATGCGCTCGCGCGCTTCGATCCGCACGCGTCGGTGCCCTACGTGTTCGAGATCCTGCGTCGGCTGCGCAAGGAGCTCGCGGCGTCGCGCACGCCGCTGATCGGCTTCGCCGGCGCGCCGTTCACGCTGGCGACCTACCTCGTCGAGGGCCGCGGCGACCCGACGCGCGCGTACGCAGCGCTGCGCGAGCTGATCGCGCGCGAGCCCGCAACGTTCGCCGCGTTGATGGAGCGGCTCGCGGAGATGACCGTCGCGTACCTGAACGCGCAGATCGAAGCGGGCGCGCAGGTCGTGCAGCTGTTCGACACGTGGGCCGGCGCGCTCGGCGAGGCGGAGTATCGAGCACTCGTGCTGCCAACGACGCGCGCGATCTGTCAGGGAATCCAGCGCGAGCGCGCGCCGCTGATCCTCTACATGAACGACGCGCCGCAGCTCGTCGACGTGATGCTCGAAGCGGGCCCCGACGTGATCTCGGTGGGCAGCGCGGTCGACCTCGCGGGCGCAGCGCGCCGCGCCGGCCCGCGCGCGAGCGTGCAGGGCAACCTCGACCCGCGCGAGCTGGCGCGGCCGCGCGCCGAGATCCTCGCGCGCGTGCGCGAGATCGCCGCGGCCGGACGCGCGGCGCGCGGGCACATCCTCAACCTCGGTCACGGCTGCCTGCCCGAGACGCCGGTCGAGGGCGTGCGCGCGTTCACCGACGCAGGGCGCGCGCTCGCACCCGCGTGACGGCGAGCGCGCCCTCGCAGAGCGCGCACGACGCCGTCGTGATCGGCGCCGGCGCGGCCGGGCTCGCGGCCGCGCACGCGCTGCGACGCGCGGGCCGCGACGTGCTCGTCCTCGAAGCGCGCGACGCACCGGGCGGTGTAATGCAGACCGCGCAGCGGGACGGCTTCACCTTCGAGCGCGGGCCAAACTCGCTGCGCGTCACCGCTCCGTTGCTCGATCTGTTACGGGCCGCTGGCGTAGAGGCGCTGCTCGAGAAAGCCGGCCCCGCGAGCCGCGCGCGCTACTTGCTGCGCGAGAGCGGGCTCGTTCCGGTTCCGCTCGGCCCGCTCTCGTTCGCTGCGAGCGGTCTGCTCTCCGCGCGCGGCAAGCTACGGCTGCTCGCGGAGCCGCTGATCGCGCGCCGCGACGGCGCCAGCGAATCCGTCGCTCAGTTCGTCGCGCGGCGGCTCGGCCCCGAAGCGCTGGACAAGCTCGTCGCGCCGTTTCTCACCGGCGTCTACGCCGGCGACGAGACGCAGCTCGGCGCCGGAGCGGTGTTTCCTTCGCTCGTGCGCTTCGAGCGCGAGCGTGGGTCGATCGCGCTCGGTGCGATCGCCACGGCGTTTGCGCGCGCGCCGCGCGGCCTGCCGGATTCGCCTCCGCTCGGCTCCGCCTCGCTGCGCGGCCGCGCTTCGCGCGGCCTTGCCGGCAGCTACTCCGCGCGTGGAGGTCTCGGCGCGCTCGCGGCCGCGTTCGCGCGCGCGCTCGGAGAGGGCGCGCTGCGTTGCAGCTCGGCCGCGCAGCACATCGAGCGCGATGGCTGCGGCTGGCGCGTCGGGCTCGCGAGCGGAGAGATTCGCGCGAAATCGCTCGTGCTTGCCGTGGACGCGCCCGCGGCTGCGAAGCTGCTCGCTCCGCTCGATGCCGAAGCGGGCAAGCTCGCGGCGGGCGTCGCGTACGCGCCGATCGCGAGCGTGGCGCTCGACGTCGACCCGCGCGCGCTGCGCCGGCCGCTCGCCGGCTTCGGCTTCCTCGTGCCTCGCGATCAGGGCCTCGACTTGTTGGGTGCGCTGTTCATGAGCCAGCTGTTCTCGGGTCGCGTGCCCGCCGGCCGCGAGCTCGTCTCCGCGCTGATCGGCGGCGCGCGCTGGCCGGGCGTCGTCGACGCGAGTGACGAGGAGATCACGCGGCGCGTCGCCGCGGGCCTCGATCGCGCGCTCGGGCTCGAAGCAACGCCGCGCGTGCTCGCGATCTCCCGCTGGACGCACGCGGTGCCGCAGCCCGGCGTCGATCACCCCGCGCGCATAGCGGCGCTACGCGCGCGCTTCGCGAGCGGCCCCCCGCTCGCGTTCGCGGGCGGCTGGCTCGACGGGGTCGCCCTGAGCGATGCGTTCGCGAGCGGGCTCGCCGCGGGTCGAGGGCTGGTGGGCCCCGCGAGGCCGTAACAGTCGCCTCGAATTCGTTCCCACGAACCCGTGCAGCCGGGGCATGATGCGGGTCGAGGAGGCGTTATGCCCGAGATCTCCTGGCTCGCGACGCTGATCGCCACCGCGCTCGCGTTCGCGCTCGGCGGTGTCTGGTACGGACCGCTGTTCGGCAAGGCATGGATGGCGGAGCACCACTTCACCGAGGCGGAGCTCCGCAAGGATTTCAATCCCGCGAAGACCTACGGGCTCACCGCGCTGCTCGCGGCGGCGAGCGCGATCGTGTTCGGGATCTTCCTCGAGCTGCTCGGCCCGCACACTCCGCTGTTCGCCGTCGGCTTCGGCTTCTCGGCAGGCCTCTTCTGGGTCGCCGCGTCGATCGGCACCAATTACTTGTTCGAGCGCAGCAGCGCGCGGCTCTTCGTGATCAACGGCGGCTACCACGTCGCGCGCTTCACGCTGATGGGCGCTGCGTTCGGCTGGCTGGGTTGAGCGGCGCGCTCACGCCCCTTCGCACCAGCTCCGCGGCCGCGCGCACCCAGGCGGGCGAGGCGTTCACGCAGGGTGCGAGCGCGAGCTCGTCGCCGCCCAGCGCGCGCCATTGATCGCGCGCTCGAATGCCCACCTCCTCCAGGGTTTCGAGGCAGTCCGCGACGAAGGAAGGGCACAGCACCGCGAGGCGCTTCACGCCCCGCGCGGCGAGGCGCGGCAGCTCTTCGTCGCTCCACGGCTGGATCCAGGGATCGCGGCCGAGCCGCGATTGAAACGCGGTCGTGACGCGCTCCGGCGGGAGTGCCAGCGCGCTCGCGACGGCGCGAGTCGTCGCGAAGCACTGCGCGCGATAACAGCTCGCGAGCACCGCCGCCGGCGGCGCGTCGCAGCAGCGCGCGCTCGCGAGGCAGTGCTCGCGTGTCGCGTCGGCCGCGCGCACATGGCGCTCGGGCAGGCCGTGATAGCTGAACAGCACGTGATCGAAGCCGCTCGCGAGCACGGGCCGCGCGGCTTCAGCGACCGCTCCGATGAAGCCGGCGTCGCCGAAGAACGCCGGCACGAACGAGAGGGGCGGCGCGCCGGCGCGCTGCGCGGCGGCGGCGCGAATCGCGGCGATCGCGGTGCCGGTCGACGACTCGGCGAGCTGCGGATAGAGCGGCAGCGCGACGATGCGTGAGACGCCCGCGTCGCACAGCTCCGCGAACGCGGCCGCGAGCGACGGCGCGCCGTAGCGCATGCCGAGCGCCACGCGGAAGCCGCCGCCGAGCTCGCGCTGGAGCGCTTCCGCGAACGCGCGCGAGTGAACGAGCAGCGGAGAGCCTTCGGGCGTCCAGATCGCCTGATAAGCGCGCGCGGACCTCGGCGCGCGGAACGGCGCGATCACGAGGTTCACGAGCAGCCAGCGCGCCGGCGCCGGCAGATCGATCACGCGCGGATCGGACAGGAACTCGCGCAGGTAGCGGCGCACGTCGCCCGTCGTGGGCGACGCGGGCGTGCCGAGCTGCGCGAGCAGGACGCCAGTGACGCTCGTCATCCGCGCGGCGCCCTAACGACTCGTGCCGGAGCGCTGCAGCCCGCCCAGCCACAGCGAGAGCCCCGCATAAGCGATCGGATACAGCAGCGAGATCTGCGCGAGCCGCAGCCGCAGCGCAGGGTCTTCGTTCACGGCCGCGGCGGCGAGCAGCAGCGTGAACGCCGCCGCGCCGAGGATCATCGTGCGCGCGAGCCGCGTCATGCGCGACGGATAGAGGTACTTGATCGGCACGAACACGAGCACCGACAGCGCGATCAGCCACGCGACCATTGCGCCCGCCGAGACCTCGAGCAGCCAGCCGTAGATCGCGACGAAGTTCCAGTAGGACGGAAAGCCCAAGAAGAAGTGGTCGTCGGTCTTCGCGTCGGCCTGCGCGAATTGATAAGCGCTCGCGAGCGCCGGCAGCACGGTCCAGCCCCACGCGACGAAGCCGCCTTGCGCGAGGAAGAAGCACGGCACGATCACGTAGTTCAGGTAGTCGACGACGTCGTCGAGGCGGCGGCCGTCGATGTTGGGGACGCGCACGTGCACGTGTGCCGCGCGGGCGAGCGTGCCGTCGACGCAATCGATCGCGAACGCGCCGAGCATCCACAGCGCGCTCATGCGCAGATCGGCGCGCGCAGCCTCGAGCAGCGCGAAGAGTCCCATCGCGGCGCCGCTCGCGGTGAGCGCGTGCACGGACCACGCCGCGGCGCGCGCCGCGGGCGAGATTTCCTGCGCGTCCACGCTCCCATTCATCTATACGCCCCAATTCACGCAGCTATAGTGCCGCCCCGGAGGGAACGTCTCCATGGCCATTCAAGAGATCACCGACGGGGGTGGTCGCGTCTCGCCGCTGAAGCGCGCGAGCGATCTCGTCGAGGTGCTCCGCCAGGGCAACGATTCATTCATCACGACGCGCGCCGACGCGGTGCTCAACTGGGCGCGCAAGTACTCGATGTTCCTCTACCCGTTCGTGACCGCGTGCTGCGGCATGGAGTTCATGAGCGCCGCCGGGCCGCGCTACGACATCGACCGCTTCGGCGCCGCGCTGCCGCGCTTCTCGCCGCGCCAGGCCGACTTGTTGATGGTGGTGGGCACGATCTCGCACCGGAACGCCCCGATCCTGAAGAAGGTCTACGACCAAATGGCGGAGCCGAAGTGGGTGATGGCGTTCGGCGCCTGCACCTGCTCGGGCGGCCCTTATAACAACTACGCCACCGTACAGGGCATCGACACGATCATCCCGGTCGACATCTACGTCCCGGGCTGCCCGCCGCGGCCGGAGGCGGTGCTCGACGGCGTGATCAAGCTGCAGGCGCGCATCCAGGCCGAGCGCGTCGACGCACACGGGCGCCACAAGGAGATCGACGAGCTCCCGGCGCGCCAAATCGAGAAGCCGGTCGCCTAACCAACAGAACCGCCGAGAGCGCGAAGCCTCGAGGGCCGTCGTTCCAGCAAGCGGCCCACCACCGCGAAGCGGTGCAGGCCGCGCGCAGCGAGGCGAAGCCGAGCGGAGTGGGAAAAGATGACCGCATTCGATCTCGCCGTGATCGGCGCCGGGCCCGGCGGCTACGTCGCCGCGATCCGCGCCGCGCAGCTCGGCATGAGAGTCGCCGTGGTCGAGGCCGATCGACTCGGCGGCGTGTGCCTGAACTGGGGATGCATTCCCTCGAAGGCGCTGCTGACCGGTGCGGAGCTGGTGGAGAACCTGACCCAGCATGGCGCCACGTTCGGCGTGAGCGCCTCCGGCATCTCGCTCGACTACGGCAAGCTGATCGATCACTCGCGCGCGACCGCGGATCGCCTCAACAAGGGCGTCGCGTCGCTGTTCAAGAAGAACAAGATCGAGTGGATCCACGGGCGCGGGCGGCTCGCGAGCGCGAGCTCGGTCGCCGTAACAGGTGAGAACGAACGCACGCTCGACGCCGCGCACATCCTGCTCGCGACCGGGTCCACGGAATGGGCGCCGCCGAGCATCCCGATCGACGGCGTGCGCGTGCTCACGTCGCGCGAGGCGCTCGAATCGCGCCGGATGCCGGCGCGGCTGCTCGTGATCGGCGCCGGCGCGGTGGGCCTCGAGTTCGCGTACGTCTACGCGATGTACGGCGCGAAGGTGACGGTCGTCGAGATGATGGATCAGGCGCTGCCCGGCGCCGACAAGGAGGTCGCCGCGGCGCTCGCGCGCGAGCTCCGGAAGAAGGGCATCGACCTCCGCACGAGCACGAAGTTCGAGCAGCTGAAGATCGAGGGCTCGGGCGTGCGCGTGACCGTCTCGAAGGCCGGCGCGAGCGAAGACCTCGAATGCGACCAGGTGCTGGTCGCGATCGGCCGCCGTCCGCTCAGCGCCGATCTTGGGCTCGCCGCCGCCGGCGTTCGCGTCGACGCGAAGGGCTTCGTGGAGGTCGACGGCGATCAGCGCACGGCCGCGCCGACCGTCTTCGCGATCGGCGACCTCGTCGGCGGCCCACTGCTCGCGCACAAGGCGAGCGAGCAGGGCGTCCAGGCCGTCGAGGTGATCGCGGGCGTGCGCAAGCACGCCCACATGGGCCACATCCCGTTCTGCATCTACGCGCAGCCACAAGTCGCGTGGGTCGGGCTCACCGAGGAGCAGGCGCGCGCGAAGTACGGCGAGGGGCTGCGCGTCGGCAAGTTCCCGTTCACCGCGTCCGGCAAGGCGATTGCCGCAGCGCACACCGCAGGCTTCGCGAAGATCCTCGCGGCGGGGAAGCACAACGAGATCGTCGGCGCGCACGTCGTAGGCCACGGCGCGACCGACCTGATCGCGGAGGTCGGCCTCGCGATGACGCTCGAATCGACGACGGCCGAGGTCGCGGCGACTTGCCACGCGCACCCGACCCTCTCCGAGGCGATTCTCGAAGCGGCGTTGGCAGCGGAAGGGCGCGCGATCAACTTCTGAGCTCGAGCGAGCGGAGGCGGAGGGGGTTCGGATGGCGATTTCGGTACGCGTGCCCGAGCTGGGCGAGAGCGTCGCGAGCGGAACGATCGCGCGTTGGCTGGTGAAGGAAGGGGATCGGGTCGAGGTCGACCAGCCGCTCGTCGAGATCACGACCGACAAGGTCGACGCAGAGATTCCCGCGCCGGTCGCCGGAGTGATTACGGCGCTCTTGGTCGCGGAGGGCGAGACGGTCGCGGTCGGCGCGGAGATCGCGCAGCTCGAAGAGGGCGCGAGCGCGGCAGCGGGGAGCGCGGCCGCCAAGCCCGCGGGCGCTGCGAAGCCGGCGCCTCCCCCGCCTACGCGCGCGGCCGCTTCGGCTCCCGCGGCTGCTCCCGAAGGTGGGCGCGCGTCGCCGATGGCGAAGCGCGCGGCCGAGGATGCGGGCGTCTCGCTCGGGGGCGTGAGCGGCAGCGGCGTTTCGGGCCGCGTGATGAAGGCCGACGTCGAGGCCGCGCAGAGTGCGCGTGGCGGAGCGCAAAGCGCGCGGCAGGCGGCCCAATCTCCGCGCGCGGCGGCAGAGCCTTCGCCGTCTGCCCCGGCGATGCCGGCAGCGAAGACACCCGCGAAGAAGTCCGCGGCCGCGCGCGCGGCCCAGGAAGCCGAGACGAGAGCGCGCTTCAGCAGCTACGCGATCCAGGAAGGCGATCGCGTGACTCCGATGTCGCCGCTGCGCAAGCTCGTCGCCGAGCACATGGTCTATTCGAAGCGCACGAGTCCGCACGTCGGGACCGTCGCCGAGATCGACATGGGCGGCGTCGCCGCGGTGCGCGATGCGCAGAAGCGCGCGTTCGAGGAGGCGCACGGCTTCGGGCTCACGTTCCTGCCGTTCATCGTCCACGCGGCGGTGCGCGCGTTGCGCGAGTTCCCCGCGCTGAACGCGTCGGTGCTCGAGGACGCGATCGTCGAGAAGCGCGACATCCACATCGGGATCGCGACCGAGACCGACAAGGGCCTCGTCGTCCCCGTCGTGCGCAACGCGGACCGCCTCTCGCTCGCCGGGCTGGCCGGCGCGATCGAGGACCTCGCGAGCCGCGCGCGCAATCGAAAGCTCACCGCCGACGAGCTCAAGGGCGGAACCTTCACGATCTCGAACCCGGGCCGGAAGGGAAATCTCTACGGCTTCGCGATCATCAATCAGCCGCAGGTCGGCATCCTGCGCATGGGCGAGATGGTGAAGCGGCCGGTCGTGCGCAGCGTCGGCGGGCAGGACGCGATCGTGATCCGCCCGATGATGCACCTCGCGCTCTCGTACGATCACCGCGCCGTCGACGGCGCGCCCGCGAACGGATTCCTGTATCGCGTGCGTGAGCTGCTCGAGGAAGCGGAGTTCGACCTGTAGAGCGCTACAACGGGTGACGCCTCGACCGATCGCGGCTCGGGAGGCCGCAAGCGGCCCAGTGGCGCGGAGCGCCGCAGGCCGCGCGCAGCGAGGCGAAGCCGAGCGGAGATCGAACGAACTTGC
>DASTOI010000072.1:0-11784 GCA_035762585.1 Myxococcota bacterium | reverse complement strand
GAGCCCGAGCTGCTGCGGATCGGCCTTCGCGATCTCGCCGAGGATCCGCCACTTCTGCGCGCCGAGCTCCGCGCGGTGCTGTGCGTACGGCGGAGCGAGCAGCACGGAGGGCGACGCCTCGAGCCCGGGCAGCTCCTGCATCACGCAGAACGGGAAGTCGAGCGGCGCCGGATCTTCCTCGAGCCAGATCGCCTCGGGCACCGGCACGCGCGAGCCGGCGAACGCTTTGTAGGCGCCGAACTCGAGGCGGCGCTCGGTGTCGATCAGCGAGCCGGGCGGATCGCGGCGCAGGATCAAGCGGCGCGCGACCGCCTCGCCGCGCTCCTCGTAGTGGAGCACGAGGCGATAGGTCTCGCGCGATGCGCCGCCCGGGATGCGATCGAGCCCGCTCACGCGCACGTTGCGTGCGTTCGGCAGCTTGCGCGCGGCGTAGGCGGCGAAGCGCTCGGCGAGATCGCTCATGCGCCGAGTCTCGCACGCTCGCGACGCGCGCCGCGAGAGGTGCGCGGACGCCGCGAGCTGCGCGACCCTCGCCCGCCGCAAACGAAATGCACAGCGAAGGGGAAAAGCCGTGGACGTCTACGAAGCGCTCTACACCACGCGCGCGATGCGTCGCGTGAAGCCCGACCCGATCCCGCTCGACGCGCAGCAGCGCATCATGGACGCCGCGATCCGCGCGCCGAGCGGCGGCAACGCGCAGGGTTGGCGATTCCTCTGGGTCGACGACCCGGGCGTGAAGGGAAAGCTCGGCCCGATCTACCGCGACTGCCTCTCGCGGCTGTGGACCGGGCTCTACAAGGAGCGCGTCGACTTCGCGGAGAAGAATCCCGACGCGCCGGGCAGCGCCGGCTTCCGGCGCATGCGCGCGTCGGCGATCTGGCTCGCCGACAACTTCGAGATCTACCCGCTGATCCTGTTCGCGTACGGGCAGGGCGACCCGACCGGCAGCTCGATCTTCCCGGCGGTGTGGAGCGCGCAGCTCGCCGCGCGCGCCGAGGGCATCGGCAGCGCGCTGACGAGCGTGTTCTTCTTCCGCATCGCCGAGGTGAACGAGTTGTTGGGCGTACCCCCGGACGCGGGCTGGAACTTCCACGCCTGCGTCACGTTCGGCTACCCGACCGGCAAGTGGGGCGTCGCCCCGCGCGTGCCGGTGCACAAGGTGATGCACCGGAATCGCTTCGGCGCGCCGATCGGCTTCGAGATCGACAAGCCGCTCTGGCCGCGGCCGTGACCGCGCCCTCGCAATCTTCGACGCATTGAGCAAACTGCGCGCCCATGGCGAAACGAGAAGTGCTCCCGAAGGCCGACGCGTTCTTCCAATTCTCAGGCACGAAGGGCTACATCGCATCGTCCGCGCTGGTCGACGCGGTGAACTGCGCGATCGCGCTCGAGCGCCCGCTCTTGATCAAGGGCGAGCCCGGCACCGGCAAGACGCTGCTCGCGCAGCACGTCGCCGAGGGCCTCGGCCTCGCGATCGAGAAGTGGCACATCAAGTCGACCACCAAGGCGCAAGACGGGCTCTACGTGTACGACACCGTGCAGCGCCTCAACGACGCGCGTTTCGGCGAAGGCGACGTCTCGAACATCCGCGCCTACATCCGCATGGGGCCGGTCGGGCGTGCCTTCCAATCGGAAGAGCGCAAGGTGCTGCTGATCGACGAGATCGACAAAGCCGACCTCGAGTTCCCGAACGACTTGTTACGGGAGCTCGACGAGATGCGCTTCACGGTCAGCGAGACCAGCGACGAGATCGTCGCGAAGCACCGCCCGATCGTGATCATCACCTCGAACAACGAGAAGGAGCTGCCGGACGCGTTCCTGCGCCGCTGCGTGTTCCACTTCATCGAGTTCCCGGATCGCCCGCTGATGCAGCAGATCGTCGCGGTCCACCATCCGCAGCTGAAGGCGCAGCTGCTCGACCAGGTGCTGATCAAGTTCTACTGGCTGCGCGAGCAGGGCGAGCTGCGCAAGAAGCCGTCGACGAGCGAGCTGATCGACTGGATCGCGGTGCTGCAGCGCTCGGGCATGAGCGCCGACGACATCGAGCTCCACATCCCGTTCCTCGGCGCGCTGCTGAAGCACGAGAAGGACGTCGACGCGCTCGAGAAGTACCACGACCGCGGCGGCCGCTATCCCAGCGAGTGGAAGGACCTCGGCCCGAAGTACAACAATTAGTGCGCGATGGCTGCATCGCGAGTCGCGACCTCGCGTGGAGCTCGCTCGGGCGATGCAGCCGGCGGTCTGCGCCCGCGGCTGATCGCCTTCGCGGTTCGCGGGGCTAGCGTGCGGCGCCTCGGTCTGGAGCCGAGCGCGTGACGGCGTTTCTCCTGCTCGGCGTCGCGGCGCTCGCGGTTTCCGCGCTGACCCTGTTTTCGGGCTTCGGGCTCGGCACGCTGCTGATGCCGGTGTTCGCGCTGTTCTTTCCAGCGCCGGTCGCGGTCGCGTCGACCGCGGTCGTGCACGCAGCGAACAATCTTTTCAAGCTCGGCTTGCTATCGCGGCACGCGCGCCGCGAGGTGATCGTTCCGTTCGGGCTGCCCGCGATCGGCGCTGCCGCGGTCGGCGCGGCCGTGCTGGGCGCGCTCGCGGCCCTCGAGCCGCTTTGGGAGATCCGCGCCGCCGGCCTGCACAGCGACACCACGCCGCTCGAGCTCGTGCTCGGCGTCCTCATCCTCGGCTTCGCCGCCGTCGAGCTCGCTCCCGGGCTCGGGCGGCTCCGCATCTCGCGACGCTGGCTCCCGTTGGGCGGCCTGGTCTCGGGATTCTTCGGCGGACTCTCCGGCCATCAGGGCGCGTTTCGGGCCGCGTTTCTGGCGGCGCTCGGGCTCTCGCCGGCGGAGCTCGCCGCCACTCAGGCCGTGCTCGCCTGCCTGGTCGATGCGGCGCGCCTCGCCGTCTACGCGGTCGGCTTCGCGCTCGCGCCGAGAGCCCTCGCTACCGGATTTGTGGACTGGCGGCTGGTCGCGTTCGCGAGCCTCTGCGCGTTCGCCGGCTCGGTGCTCGCGAGCCGTCTAATCGCCAAGGCCACGCTCGCCGGTGTGCGCGTGTTGACCGGCGCGCTGCTCGTGATCACGGGCAGCCTGCTCGCGCTCGGTTTCACCTGACGGCGCGCTGCGCCTCCGCGCAGCGCGTGTCATCCTGGCTCGGCTTCTCGAGCCGCGAGGCGTGCCGTTGTTCCTCGACTTCTTCTACGAGCTGCGCGACGAGGGCGTGCCGGTCGGCACGCAGGAGTGGTTGTTGCTGCTGCGCGCGCTCGAGAAGGGGCTCGGCGGCGAGAGCCTGCAGCGCTTCTACCACCTGTCGCGCTCGCTGCTGGTGAAGAGCGAGACGTACTTCGACGCGTTCGACCGCGCGTTCCTGAAAGTCTTCCGGGGGGTCGAGGGCTCGCTCGACATCGAGGACGAGCTGCTCGAATGGCTGAAGGATCCGAAGAACTTCCGCCCGCTCACCGACGAGGAGCGCGCGCTGCTCGAGAAGCTCTCGAGCGACGAGCTGATGCGGAAGTTCCTCGAGACGCTCGCGCAGCAGACCGAGCGCCACGACGGCGGCGGGCGCTGGATCGGCACCGGCGGCCGCTCGCCCTACGGCCACGGCGGCGAGCACCCGACCGGCATCCGCGTCGGCGGCCCGAGCCGGGGCCGCAGCGCGATGAAGGTCGCCGAGGAGCGGCGCTTCGAGGACTACCGGACCGACGGCACGCTCGACGTGCGCCAGACGCGCGTCGCCCTGCGGCGCCTGCGCCAGCTGACGCGCAGTGGTGCGAAGAGCGAGCTCGACATCGACGAGACCGTCGATGAGACCTGCAAGAACGCCGGCGAGATCGAGCTCGTGTTCCGGGCCGAGCGCCGCAACGACATCCGCTTGTTATTGCTGATGGACGTCGGCGGCACGATGGATCCGTACTTCGACCCGGTGAGCAAGCTGCTCACGGCGCTGCACGCCGAGCGCGGACTGCGCGCGTTCGAGGCCTACTACTTCCACAACTGCATCTACGACGAGCTCGGGCGCAATGCGCGCTTGTTGCGACGCGAGGCGATCCACACCGGCGACCTGCTGCGCCGCCTCGACCCGAGCTGGAAGGTGCTGATCGTGGGCGACGCCGCGATGCATCCCGCCGAGCTGCTCGAGCCGAACGGCAACATCGACCCGCGCCGACACAACCCGACCGCCGGGATCGATTGGCTGCACCGCATCCGCGATCACTTCGATCGCGTCGCGTGGCTGAACCCCGAGCCGCCCGAGGACTGGAACCGCTACCAGACCGTGCGGCTCGTCGAACGCATCTTCCCGATGTTCCACTTGAGTGTGGACGGCATCGGCGACGCGGTGAGCGCGCTGATCGGCGCGCGCGTCACGCATTAGGCGTCAGGGTCGACGCGCGCGGGCTCAGGCCTCGCGCAGCGCTGCGATCACTTCGGCCGGGTGGGCCTCCGCCTTCGCGACGCGCTTCCAGTGCTTGCGCACTCTGCCGTCCTTGCCGACCCAGACGGTCGAGCGGATCACGCCGATCACCTTCTTGCCGTACATCAGCTTCTCGCCCCATGCGCCGTACTTCTCCATCACGGACTTATCAGGATCGGAGAGCAGCGGGAACGGCAGCTTGTACTTGGCGGCGAACCTCTGATGCGCGATCGGGCCGTCGGGCGAGATGCCGAGCACGACCGCGCCGAGCTTCTGGAGCTCGGCCCAGCCGTCGCGGAAGCCGCAGGCCTCCTTCGTGCAGCCGGGCGTGTCGTCCTTCGGATAGAAGTAGACGACCACGTCCGTGCCGGTGAAATCGCCGAGCGAGACCGCGCGGCCCGCGGCGTCCTTCAGCGTGAACGCGGGCGCCTGCTTGCCTTCCTCGATCGCCATGAATCCTCCTGCACGTCGCCGGACGCCTGCATCATCGCTCAACGCCCCGGCCGCTTTCGCCGATTCAACCCCCGCTGCGCGCGGTAGGCTGCGCGCGAGGAGGAACTCGCATGAAGCCCACCGCCTTCGCGTGCGCTCTCGCGCTCGCGCTCACCGCCTCGGCCGCGTCGGCTGACGACCACCGCTCCGACCGCACCGGGCACCCGCTGAAGATCATCGGCGTGGTGCTCCATCCCGTCGGCGTGGTGCTCGACTACGTGATCTTCCGGCCCGCGCATTGGCTCGCGCATCGCGAGCCGGTCAAGACGCTGACGGGTCACGAAGAGGAGTAGTCGCGCCGACACCGTCGCAAGCGCGGCACGATGCTTCCTCCGCGCTTCTACTCCGCCGGCGCAATTCCTCAGTGGCGCTCTGCGCGGACAAGTCGAAATAAGCTGGCCCGGGCACTTGCCCTGGGTATGTTGCTTGCACCTTGCGCCCCCCGGCCCGCCGCATCTCGCTCGCGTTTGCCGCCGCTTCCGTCGCGGTGGCGCTTTCGTACGCGGCGCGGGCCGAGGCGCCGCCGGCGGCCAAGCTGACGCTGAGCGGCATGAGCTACGTGCTCTCGCGCTCGGGGGAGGTCGCCCTCCTCGTCGAAGCGAAGCGGGCGGAAGTGTCGCCTCATGCGGGCCGGATCGAGCTGGCCGGCGTCCGCGCTCGCGTCGGGGCGGCGGCCGGCGCGCGGGGCGATCTCGGCGGCTTCGAGCTCACCTGCGCGCGCGGCACGCTCGATCTCGACGCCCGGGAGTTCGTCGCGCTCGGCGGCATCGACGGCCGCATGCGCGACGGCCGCACGCTCCGCACCGAGCGGCTCCGCTACCGACACGAGCGCGGCGCGATCTCCGGCGACGCCCCGGTCGCGCTGCGCGACCACACGGGCGAGTACCACGGCGGCGGATTCGAGTACTGGGTGCGGAGCGATCGCTTCCGGCTGACCGGCGGCGCGCGGATCTCCCAGGGTTCGCCGTGAGCGCGAAGCCGTGGCACTCGCTCGCGCTGTGCACGTTGCTGCTCGGCTCGTGCGGCGCGGAGGTCGCGCCGGCGCCGCGCGGCGAGGTGGGCGTCGCTCAGTTCACCGTCGATGGCGCCTCGAAGGGTCTACCCGACGTCGCAACCTCGATTGCGCAGCGGCTCGGTGGCCTCGGGGTCGGGACCGTCGTGCCGCCCGCCGCGGTCGGGCCCGTCGCCGCCGAGGCCAGCACGGCGGAGCGCGTCGAGCTCGGCGATCGGACGGGCGCGCGCACGCTCGTCGTCGGCAGCGTGAAGCGCGTCGGCGAGCAGATCGCCGTCGACGCGCGCGTGCTCGATCTCGATTCGGGCAAGGCGCTCGGGCCGCCGCTCGCCGAACAGGCCAAGGACGCGGCCGACGTCCCGCGCGCAGTGGAGGCGCTCGCGCAGCAGATCGCGGCGCGCATTCTCGCGCCGCCGGCGCGCGCCGAGGACGCGCCCAAGCCGAGGAAGCCGAAGTCCGACCGCGACGGCAAGCCGCGCGAGCCGATCGAGATCGAGGCGGACACGCTCGACGCCCAGACGGTCGCCGGCGGACGGCGCCTGCAGTTCGCCGGCCACGTCAACGCGATCCAGGGCGACGTCTCGCTCCAGTGCGACGGCCTCGACGCGTTCTACCCGACCGGCGCGAGCGAGCCGGACCAGCTGGTCGCGAAGGGCAACGTGCGCGTGAAGCAGCGCGACCGTACCGCGAGCTGCGCCGAGGCGGTCTTCTATCGCAGCGAGGACAAGCTCGTTTGCACGGGCTCGCCGGCGGAGCTCACCGAGGAATGCAATCGCGCCGAGGCGGAGCGCATCACGTTCTACCTGGAGACCGAGAAGGTCGAGATGCTGCGCGGCAAGGTGATCGGCCGCGACTGCGAGCCGGGCGAGGCGCCGTGAGGGGCGAGGCGATCACCGCGCGCGGACTCGTCAAGCAGTACGGCGAGCGCACCGTCGTCGACGGGCTCGATCTCGAGGTGTGGCCCGGCGAGATCGTCGGCTTGCTCGGCCCGAATGGCGCCGGCAAGACCACCACCTTCAACATGATCGTCGGCGCGATTCGGCCGACGCACGGCAGCGTCTTCCTCGGCGAGCGCGAGATCACGGCGCTGCCGATGTTCCGGCGCGCGCGCCTCGGCGTCGTCTACCTGCCCCAGGAAGCCTCCGTGTTCCGCAAGCTGTCGGTCGCGGACAACCTGAACGCGATCCTCGAGACGATCGAGCCGAGCGCGAGCGAGCGGAAGGCGCGGCGCGAGGCGCTTCTGTCCGAGTTCGGGCTGACCGAAAAGGCTCGCCAGCGCGCCGATTCGCTGTCCGGCGGCGAGCGACGGCGCGTCGAAATCGCGAGGGCGCTCGTGCTCTCACCGAAGTTCTTGCTGCTCGACGAGCCGGTCACCGGGATCGACCCGATCACCACCGACGAGATTCAGCGGATCATCAACGGCCTCAAGCAGAAGGGGATCGGGATCGTGATCACCGAGCACAAAGTGCGCGAGACGCTCGCCTCCTGCGACCGCGCGTACGTGATCAAAGACGGCCGCATCCTCCGCCACGGCTCCCCCAACGAAATCGCCAGCGACCCGCTGGTCCGCGAGATCTACCTTGGCGAGAAGTTCTCGCTGAATTGATTCTTCCGACTCGGCCTGTCCCGAGCGGCACCGCAGTAAGGAAACCACCGCAATAGCGATCACCCCGGAACCTCCGCGCTCGCCCACCTGAGAGCGCCGACGTTCGAGCAAGCCGGCCAGCGCCGCGAAGCGGCGCAGCCGGCGCGCAGCGAGGCGAAGCCGAGCGGAGTCGGAAAAGAACTGACCATGGCCATCGAGCTCAAACAGCAGCTGAAGCTGTCGCAGTCGCTGGTGATGACGCCGCAGCTGCAGCAGGCGATCAAGCTGCTCCAGCTCTCGCAGCTCGAGCTGGTGGCGTCGGTGCAGCAGGAGCTCGAGCAGAACCCCGTGCTCGAGGAGCTCACCGAGGGCGAGGAGGAGCCGATCCGCGACAACGTCGCCGAGGCGGCTTCGGAGGTGGCGGCGGAGCAGACCACGGAGCTCGAGGCGCCCGCGCAAGAAGGCGCGACCGAGGCGGCCGCCGACAAGCTCGCCGACATCGATTGGCAGAGCTACGCGGACGCGTATCCGCAGACCAGCTACGGCGGCAGCGGCGGCGGCGACGACGAGCGGCGCAGCTTCGAGGCGACCGCGACCAAGCGCGAGTCGCTGCAAGACCATCTCACCTGGCAGCTGCAGCTCTCGTCGATGCCTGAGGAGGACCAGCTCGCGGCCAGCTGGGTGATCGGGAACCTCGACGACAACGGCTACCTGCAATCGCCGGTCGAGGAGATCGCGCGCCAGTCGGGCGCTCCACCCGAGCGCGTCGAGGCGGCGATCGCGCGAATCCAGAAGCTCGATCCGCCCGGCATCGCGGCGCGCGATCTGCGGGAGTCCCTGCTGCTGCAGCTCGACGCGCTGCACATCAAGGACCCGCTCGTGCGGGTGCTCGTCTCCGAGCATCTCGGCCCGCTGCAGAAGCGCGAGTTCAAGGCGCTGGTGCGGGACACCGGCGCGACGATCGAGGAGATCGCTGCTGCGGCGCACGTGATCGGGAATCTCGAGCCGCGTCCCGGGCGCGCGTTCGGCGGCGAGGAGCCGATCTACATCGTGCCCGACATCTACGTGCACAAGATCGGCGACGACTACCACGTCGTGCTGAACGAGGACGGGCTGCCGAAGCTGAAGCTGAACGCGCTCTACCGCGACGTGCTCGCGAAATCGCGCGACGTCGCGAAGGACACGCGCGAGTACGTGCAGGAGCGCGTGCGCTCCGCGCTCTGGCTGATCAAGTCGATCCATCAGCGCCAGCGCACGATTTACAAGGTCATGGAATCGATCGTGCGCTTCCAGCGCGAGTTCTTCGATCGGGGCATCGCGCACCTGAAGCCGCTGAACCTGCGCGACGTCGCCGACGACATCGGCATGCACGAATCCACCGTGAGCCGAGTGACCACCAACAAGTACTGCCACACGCCGCAGGGCATCTTCGAGCTGAAGTACTTCTTCAATTCGAGCATCGCGCGCGTCGACGGCGATGCGATCGCGAGCGAGAGCGTGAAGGAGCGCATCCGCAAGCTGATCTCGGCGGAGGATCCGAAGAACCCGCTCTCGGATCAGCGCATCGCCGAGATCCTGAAGGGCACGAACATCGACATCGCGCGCCGCACCGTCACGAAATACCGCGAGGCGATGAACATCCTTTCCTCGACTCAGCGGCGCGCGGTCGGTTAGCCTGCGCGCCGCTTCGGGGACGGCCTGACTCGACACTCCAGCGGGCAATCAGCGTCCGGAAAACGGCCATGAAGATTCTCGACATCCTGCTTTCCGACGCCGTGATCGTGGACTTGAAGGCCACCACGAAGCGGGAAGTCCTCGAAGAGATTTGCGCGGCCGTCGCCGCGGCCGAACCGGCGGCGGATCGCGAGAAGCTGATCCAGGTGCTCGCCGAGCGAGAACGGCTGCAGAGCACGGGCATCGGCGAAGGCGTCGCGATTCCGCACGGCAAGGTGCCCGGGCTGCCGCGCTTGATCGCAGCGTTCGCGAAGAGCCGCGCGGGCGTCGAGTTCGACTCGGTCGATGGCCGGCCGACGCATCTGTTCTTCTTGCTCGTGATGCCGGAGAACGCGGGCGGCCAGCACTTGAAGGCGCTCGCGCGGATCTCGCGCTCGCTGCGCGATCCAGCGTTTCGGCGGGCGGTCGAGATGGCGAGCACGAAGGAAGAGGTGCTGCGCGCGATCGAGCACGAAGACGCCAAGTTTTAGGCGGGCAGGCTTCGGAACCATTCGACGCGAGCTCCGGCGCGGCGGCGGGCGCCGGCTCCGCGGGGGCTCGGCTGCGCTCGGCCGCGCGGTCGCTCTTTGACCGAGGCTCGCGCCGTTCGAGGACTCTGGCGCGTTGCGTTTCAGGCGTGAGCGCGACCGCGCCTGGGCGCTCGCTCCGCGACCCCCGCTGCGCCGGCGCCCGCCGCCGCGCCTCTTGCCCTGCCGCGGGACGGGGCTTTGAGGAAGAGTGCGGCGGCCGCATCGAGCGGCCGTCGCCGCAGCGCCGTGCGTTCGCGTGTTAGGTGCGGACGTTCGCTGTTGCGGGTCTGTATCGTGCCGTTCGGATGCGGCGCCTTTCGCGGGCGCGAGGTGTGCGGGATGCAGCTCCACGGCGGGCTCGTTCGAGTGCGCGGGATCGGGGTGCTGCTGCTCGGGACGAGCGGAGTCGGGAAGAGTGAGACGGCGCTGGCGCTCGTCGCGCGCGGGCATCAGCTCGTGGCGGACGATCTCGTCGAGCTGTGGCTCGAAGACGGACGCGTGATGGGGCGCGCGCGCGAGGCGATCCGGCACTTCCTCGAGATCCGGGGGCTCGGAATTCTGTGCATCCCGGACCTCTACGGGCCGGGCGCGGTCGCGGAGCTGTCGTCCGTTTCGCTGGTGTTTCGGCTGGAGCACTGGCGCGAGGGCGCGAGCTACGAGCGCGTTGGGCTCGAGCGGCCGCGCGAGACGATCCTCGGCGTCGAGCTGCCGTGCCTCGTGTTGCCGGTGCGACCTTCCGCCAACATGGCCACGTTGGTGGAGGCGGGCGTGAGAGATCACGAGCAGCGGGCGCGCGGGATGTCGGGGGCGGCAAAGCTCGATGCGCGGCTGCGCGGCGAGAGCTCGCAATGAACCCGCTGCGCGTCGTGTTCGTCTCGGGGCTCTCCGGCAGCGGCAAGTCGACCGCGATGAACGCGCTCGAGGACATCGGCTTCTACTGCGTCGACAACTTGCCCGCGCAGCTGACCAGCCAGGTCGTGAATTTGTGCGCGCAGGCGGAGCCGCCGATCGAGCGCGTCGCGCTCGCGATCGACGCGCGCGAGGAGCGCTTCCTGCGCGTGCTGCCGAGCGTGATCGACGATTTGCGGCGCAGCGATGCGCGCGTGCGCGTGCTGTTCCTCGACTGCGCGACCGACGTGCTCGTCGACCGCTATCGCGAGACGCGGCGCGTGCATCCGCTCTCGCCGAGCGGCTCGGTCGAGGAAGGCATCGCGCGCGAGCGCGAGCTGCTCGGCGAGGTCGCGCGGCTCGCCGATCTGCGGCTCGATTCGAGCGATCTCACGGTCCACGAGCTGCGGCGCGCGATCGCGGATTGGGCCGGCGCCGGCGAGGCCGCGCGCGGCCCCGTCGTGAATCTGGTCTCGTTCGGCTTTCGCCACGGCCTGCCGCGTGGCGCCGACCTCGTGTTCGACGTGCGCTTCCTACCGAACCCGCACTTCGAGCCGCTGCTGCGGCCGCGCACCGGTCTGGATGCGGACGTGGCGGCATTCGTGCTCGATTGCGAGCCGACCAAGGAGCTGCTCGAGCGGCTCCGCGGGCTGCTGAACTTCCTGCTGCCGCTGTACGAGCGCGAAGGGAAGTCGTATCTCACGGTCGCGGTCGGCTGCACGGGCGGGCGGCATCGTTCGGTCGCGGTGCTCGAATCGCTGGCGAGGGAATTGCGGCGCTTCGGGCAGAACGTGAGCGTGACGCACCGCGACGTGGAGAAGGATTGATGCGGGTGGGCGTGGTCGTCGTATCCCACTACCGCGTGGGCGAGGAGATGCTGCAGGCCGTGCGCCTGATCGTTCCGAGCGCGCCGGACTTCCGCGCCGTGGCGATCGGCCCGAAGCAGACCGTCGAAGAGATCCGCACTGCGATCGCGCGCGAGCTCGACGCCGTCGATGAGGGCGCCGGCGCGCTGATCCTCACCGACATGTTCGGCGGGACGCCCTCGAACGTCGCGCTCTCGTTCCTCGGCGAGCGCGCGGTCGAGGTCGTGACGGGCGTGAACCTCCCGATGCTGATCAAGCTCGCGAGCTGGGGCGAGGGCAAGTCGCTGGCCGAGGTCG
>DASTOI010000071.1:0-12650 GCA_035762585.1 Myxococcota bacterium | reverse complement strand
GCTCGGCTGGGGCGGCTGGTGGTTCTGGGATCCGGTCGAGAACGCGTCCTTCATGCCCTGGCTCGCCGGCACCGCCTACTTGCACTCGGTGATGGTGCAAGAGAAGCGCGACATGCTGAAGATCTGGAACTTCGTGCTGATCGGGCTCACGTACGGGCTCTGCTTGTTCGGCACGATGATCACGCGCGCCGGGCTCGTGCGGTCGGTGCATGCGTTCGCGCAGACCGAGATCTTCGGCGTGCTGTTCGCCGGGTACGTCGCGCTGGTGGCGGTCGCGTTCGTGGCGGCGCTGGTCGCGCGCGTCGACGCGCTGCGCTCGCCCAACAAGCTCGAGTCGGTCGTCTCGCGCGAGGCCAGCTTCGTCATCAACAACTGGCTGTTCATGGCGATCCTCGCGGTCGTGTTCTTCGGCACGCTCTATCCGAAGTTCTCGACCTGGATCCAGGGCCGCGAGGTGCTGTTCGGCCCGCAGTGGTTCGACGGCTATCTGGTGTGGATCGCGCTGCCGCTGCTGTTCCTGACCGGCGTCGGCCCGCTGCTCGCTTGGCGGCGCGCGACGCCCGCGAACTTGCGCCGCCATCTCGTGCAGCCGCTCGCCGCCGGCGCGCTCGTGTTCCTCGCGCTGCTCGTCTGGCTCGGCGCGAGCGAGTGGCTCGCGTGTCTCACGTGGGGCCTCGCCGCGCTCGTCGCGACCACGATCAGCGAGGAATTCTGGCGCGCGGTGAAGGCGCGCATGCGCGGCGGCGAATCGCCGCTCGCGGCGCTGCGCAAATTGTTCCGCACGAACCAGCAGCGCTACGGCGGCTACGTCGTCCACCTCGGCGTCGTGTTCCTGTTCGTCGGCTTCGCCGGCCAGGCGCTCGACGTCGAGCGGCTCGAGAACCTCGCGCCCGGCGGCTCGCTCGAGATCGCGCCGTACCGCCTCGAGTACAAGACCGCGCGCGCGCTGCCCGACCAGCACTACGGCGGCGCCGAGGCGCGCATCGCGCTGTTCAAGCACGACGAGCCGCTCGCGACGCTGACGCCCGAAAAGCGCATGTACTGGCTCGAGCAGCAGCCGAGCTCGATCCCGGCGGTCTACTCGACGTTCGGTGAGGACGTCTACGTGATCCTCACTGCGATCGAGCCGAACGGCTCCGCGACGCTGAAGGTGTTCGTGAACCCGCTCGTCAACTGGATCTGGCTGGGCGGCCTCACGTTCGTGCTCGGCACCGTGCTCGTGATGTGGCCGCACCCGCGCCGGGCCGCGGCGTGAGGCTGCGGCGCGCGCTGGCGTTGCTAGGGCTCGCCTGCGCGCTGCAGGCGCCGGCGCGCGCGCAGCAGCAGACGCCGCCCGACGTGCCGGCCGGCGAGGCGCGCATCGTCGGCCGCGTGCTGCATGGCGACGCGAATCGCCCCGTCCCCGGCGTCGAGGTGGTGCTCTACTCGCTCGCGCCCGACGGAACGCCCGGCGTGCGCCGAACCGAGAGCGGCGCCGGCGGCGAGTTCGCGTTCGACAAGGTCTCGGCGACGGCGAACGTCGCGTACCTGGTCGGCGCCCGACATCAGGGCATTCCGGTTCCGGGCGGACGCGTCGTGTTCGAGCCGGGCCAAACGACCGCGACCGCCGACATCCGGGTCTCCGACCTGACCGCCGACATGAGCGGCGTGCGGATCCGCGAGCAGACGCTGCGGCTCTACCGCGAGGCCGAAGGCCTGCGCGTCGAGGAGACGTTCGTGATCGAGCAGGCCGGGGCGGCGATCGCCTACGTGCCCGCCGCGGAGCGCGCGCGCAAGCAGCCCGGCCTGCGCGCGCAGCTGCCGCCGGGCGCGCGCGATTTCCAGATGCCGCTCGGCGTCGTCCCTGAGGGCCTCGCGCGCGACGGCTCGGCGGTCCGTTATTACGGCCCGTTCTATCCGGGCCTGCAGGATCTGGTGTGGGCGTATCGGCTGCCGGCCGGCGAGCAGACCGCGAACGGCGTGCGCTTTGCGCTCGAGGTCGCGCCGGCGCGGGGAGCAGAGCGCTTCGCGGTGCTCGTGCCGGAGGGCGCCGGGACGCTCGACGCGCCGGGGCTCACGGCGCAGGGCACGGTCGACGACGCCGGCCGCAAGGCGACGCGCTTTCACGCGGCCAAGCCCGCGGCGCGTTACGAGCTCGCGCTCGACGCGCCTTCGGCGCGCGTCGATCCCAGCGCGGTCGCCGTGCACGAGGTGCAGATCGTGCTGCACGCCGACGACGCGGCGATCGACGTGAACGAGACGCTCGTGCTCGCGGTGAGCGGCGATGGGCTCGTGCTGGGCACGCCGCAGTCGCCGCTGCTGCGCGTCCCGCTCCCGGCGGACGCGAGCGACGTCCGCTTCGGCACCGAGGCCTCGGGGCTCGAGTTCTCGGAGCACCCCGAAGGCGGCGTCGCGGTGCTCGGCAGCGCGTCGCCCGGCGAGATCCCGCTGCAGATCGCGTATCGCGTCCCGGTCGCCGAGAGCGGCGCGCGGCTCGCCCGGAGCTTCGGCGCGAAGGTTCCGCTGCTGCGTGTGTTCCTCGCGGACACCGGCCGCCTCGCGCCGAGCTCGCCGCGCATGCACCGCTCGCGGCCGCTGCGCACCGAGGACCTCAACTACCTCACGCTGGAGGCGTTCGACGTTGCGCCCACGGAGGAAGTCGCGCTCGCGCTCGAGGCGCTGCCCCCGCGCCGTCCCGCGAGCGCGGGAGCCGTGCGCGCGATCGCGGCGCTCGCAGCGATCGGAGTCGTCGCGTGGCTGTTCGCACCGGTCGCGCTGCGCAGCGCCGCCGAAGCGACCGCGGATCCCGTTTCGGACCCGGAGCGCGACGAGCGCGCGGCCCTCTATCAAGCGATTCGCGATCTCGACCACGACTTCGAGACGGCGAAGGTCTCGGCCGAAGACCACGCGCGGCTCGGCGCCGAGCTGCGCGCGCGCGCCGCCGCGCTGTTGCGGGCGGATGAGTCCGGAGCCGCGCGCAGTGCGCCCATGCGGTCTGACCCCGATGGCCAATTGGGGTCCGACCCCAATTGGCCGACCGCCGCGCGGAGCTGCGCGAGCTGTCGCGCGCCGGCGGCGCCCGAGCATCGCTTCTGCGCGAGCTGCGGTGCGCCGCTTGGGGCGTCCGCGGCATGAGCGCTCCGGCGCTGCGTGCGACCGGGCTCGCGAAACGCTTCGGCCCGCTCGCCGCGCTCGCGCCGCTCGATCTCGCGCTCGCTCCGGGGGAGACGCTCGCCGTGCTCGGCCCGAACGGCGCCGGGAAGTCGACGCTGCTGCGGCTGCTCGCCGGGCTCGCGCGCCCGAGCGCCGGGGAGATCGCGCTCGGCGCGAACGGCGAGTCGCGCGCGCAGCGACGCGCGCGCGTCGGGCTGCTCGCGCACGCGACCTTCCTGACGCCGCAGCTGACCGCGCGCGAGAACCTGGTGTTCGCCGCGCGCCTCTACGGCGTCGCCAACCCGGAGGCCCGCGCGACGGAGCTGATCGCCGCGCACGAGCTCGCCCCGTTCGCCGAGCGCCGCGCGGGCGAGCTCTCGCGCGGGATGGCGCAGCGCGTCGCGATCGCGCGCGCGCTCGTGCACGAGCCGGCGCTGCTGCTGCTCGACGAGCCGTTCACCGGCCTCGACGCGCGCGCGGCCGAGCGCCTGGCCGAGCAACTTGCGATGCGGCGTGGCAGCGAGCGCGCGTGCGTGCTCGTGACGCACGAGCTCGCGCGCGCCGCCCAGCTCGCGACGCGCGCGCTCGTGCTCGTGCGCGGCCGCGCGCGCTCTCTCGAGCCCGGCGCGCTTGCGAGCGCGGACGCGCTCGGCGCCGCCTACCGCGATGCGGTCGCCGCGCTCGAGGCCGTCTCGTGAGCGCGTTCTGGGCCGTGCTCTGGAAGGATCTCGCGATCGAGTGGCGCAGCCGCGACCGCTTCGCCGCGATGACGGTCTTCGCGCTGCTGGTCGTGCTGGTGCTCTACTTCGCGGCGCCGCCGTCGCTCGATGCGGCGCAGAACGCGCACGTGCCTGGCTTGTTATGGGTCGCCTACGTGTTCGCCGGCGTGCTCGGGATGAACCGCGCGTTCGCCGCCGAGCTCGAGAACGATGCGCTCTCGGCGCTCGCGCTCGCGCCCGCCGATCGCGGCTTCCTGTTCCTCGGCAAAGCGGCCGCGAGCTTCCTGATCCTGATCACGGTGCAGGCGCTCGCCGCGGTGTTCTTCGCACTCGCGTTCTCGCTCGATCTCTGGCCCGTCGCGCCGCAGCTGGCCGCGGTCGCGGCGCTGGGCGCGCTCGGCATCAGCTGCGCCGGAACGCTGCTCGCCGCGATCGCGGTGCGCACGCGCTACCGCGAGGTGATGCTGCCGCTGCTGCTGCTGCCGCTGCTCGTGCCGGTGCTGCTCGGCGCCGTGCGCGCGACCACCGCGCTGCTCACGACAGGCTCGCTACCGTGGCCGCCCGTGCAGCTCCTGATCGTCGCGGATGCCGTCTACGCGATCGTCTCGTTCCTGTGCTTCGAGTACGTGCTCGATGAGTGACGCGAACCGACCCGGCATGCGGCGCTGGAAGCGGGCCACGGCCGTCGCGCTCGCGCTGCTCGCCGCGGCGTGGGCTTGGACGGTCTGGCACGCCCCGCTCGACTCCGTCCAGGGCGTGATCCAGAAGATCCTCTACGTCCACCCGCCGCTCGCGTTCGCCGCCTACGCGGGCTTCATCGGGACCGCGATCGGCGGCGCGCTGTTCCTCGCTCGCGGCCACGAGCACTTCGACCGCTTCGCGGCCGCCTCGGCCGAGGTCGGTGTCGTGTTCTCGACGCTGATGCTGCTCACGGGGCCGATCTGGGCGAAGGGCACCTGGGGCAAGTGGTGGACCTGGGACCCGCGCCTCACGGTCACGCTGCTGCTCTACCTGACTTACGTCGCGTATCTGCTGCTGCGCGGCTTCACGGAGGGCAACGAGCGCGCCGCGCGCTTCGCAGCGGTCTACGGGATCCTGGGCTCCGCGCTGATTCCGCTGAATTACTACGCGATCGAGCTGTTCGGCAGCCGCGCGCTGCATCCCGACAACCTCCAGCGCGGGAGCCTCGGCGAGGGCATGGGGCTCCCGTTTCTGCTGGGCGTGCTGGCCACGCTTGCGGCCTTCGCGTTCCTGCTCGTGCGGCGCTTCGAGCTCGGAGAGCTGCGCGCGCTGCACGCCGAGCTGAGCGCGCGCGCGGCGCTCCGGGAGGAGCCGTGAGCTACGTCGTCGCCGCCTACGGCGTGACGCTCGCAGCCTTGCTCGGCTACGGGCTCGCGCTCGCCTCGGCCGCCCGCACGCTGCGCGCAGAAATCTCGCGCGCGCGGCCAAATGGCGGTTGACACTCGCGCGCGCAGCGAAGTAAAACCCGAGCGCCCGACCGGACATGCCGGCTCGGTCTTCCGCACAGCTCGCAGCGCCCGTTGCCCCCTCCCGACGCCGCCTTCTGCCGCCTCGCCAGCAGATCCCGCGCCGCCTGGAGCCGTGACGAAAGTTGCGTAGTGCGGGACGAGCGGTGGCCGGCTGGGCGAGCGGTTTCCCAACAACTGGCCTGCCCTGCTCCGGGCCGCGAGGTCCGGCGCTCCGGCGAGGCGGCAGCTCGAAAGCAATCCACCCCCTAACTGCTTCCCCCAACAACTCGACTCGCCACGGCGCTCCCCCAACTCTCCGCGTGGCACAGGGCTCGCATTCCATCGGCCTGCGCGGGACCGAGGGCGGCGAGAGGGAACGCCGCGGTGCTGCGTCGATCGGAGGCCTCTTCCCCCCATGGCCAGCATGAAGCGCGGCGTCGGCTACTGCGAGAACACGGACTGCGAGGACTACGCCAAGGGCGTGTTCCTGCTGAACCACGGCGACACCTTCTACTGCCCGCGCTGCCGCCAGTTGGGCAAGGTCGAGAAGGAGCGCGGCTTCTACACCGGCAACTCGGACATCTTCAAAGAGGTGCGCGTCGAGTACAACTTCGATCCGATCAACGGCGTCTACCGCGAGATCGCGATCGTCCGCGACGAGAGCCTGTGGGGCCGTAACAACGTCTACACGCTGCAGTCGCCGCTGATCAAGACCGAGAAGCGCGCGCTGAAGGTGGCGGAGGCGATCCTCGCGAACCTGAACCGCTACCGCGGGCTGCTCAACGGCGACGAGATCCCGCGCACGACCGAGATCATCCTCTCGTTCGACGAGCCGCTCGACGAGTTCCGCCGCAAGGTCGCGCAGCTCGGCCGCGAGCTCGAGGCCAGCGGGCTGCGAGACGCGCGCGCGTAGCCCCAGAATTCGCGCGGCTCTGTGAGGCAGCCGCGAGAAGTGAGCCGCCCTCCCGCGATTGGCGTTGCGGGAGGGCGGCTTCGTTTTGGGCGCTCGCTCGCGTGCGCCGGGCGTAGGATGCGCGCCGCCGGCTGCCACCCGATCGGGCGGGAGCGGGCCCCACCCGAAAACCGAGGTCTCCATGAGAAGCATGCTTTGCGCTCTGCTCGCCGTCTCGTTGCTCGCGGTCCCCGCGGCGCCGGCGCTCGCCGGCGAGAACGATCCGTACACCGAGGGCAACGTCGTCGAGCTGTCGTTCATCAAGGTCAAGCCGGGCCAGTTCGACGCCTACATGAGCTACCTGGCGACGACGTACAAGGGCCTGCTCGAAGAGCAGAAGAAGGCCGGGCTGATCGTCGACTACGCGGTGTACGGCGCGCAGGCGGGCTCGCCGCACGAGCCGGACCTGATTCTCTCCATCACGTACAAGAACTGGGCGGCGCTCGACGGGCTCGAGGACAAGATCGAGCCGATCACGAACAAGGCGTTCGGCTCGCAGGACAAGGCGAACACGGCCTCGATCGATCGCGAGAAGATGCGCGAAGTGTTAGGCAGCGAACGGATCCAGCAGCTGATCCTGAAGTGAGCTCTCGCGAGCGCGCGGTGTGCACGTCGCGCGCTCGCGTCAGCCGCGAAACGCTGCAGCGCCGCCGCGCAGCCGCACGCGCAGATCGATCGCGAAGCCGGCGGCGATCGCGGCGGGGCCGAGACGTTCCTCACGCACGAGCGGCGGGCCGCCACGCAGCGCGTCGGCAAGCGGCGCGCGGAACCATGGGAACAGCTCGCGCGGCAGTGCGTCCGTTGCGAACCACGCGAGCGCGGGTGTCTCGTCGCTCGGCGCGAGCGCGCCGCCGGTCGGGCGCGCGCGAAACACCAGCGCGCGGTGCGCGAAGAAGCCGCGCCGCACGTATTCACCGACCAGCGCCTCGGTGGCGATCTCGAGGCCGGTCTCCTCGCGCACCTCGCGCGAGAGCGCCGCCTCGTCCGACTCGCCCGGTGCGAGATTGCCGCCGGGCAGCTCCCATCCCATCAAATCGCCGCGCAGCGCGAGCAGCACGCCGCGCTCCGAGAGCACGACCGCCTGCACGACGCGGCGCTCGCCGCGCAGCGCGGGCCCGAGCAGGCCCTTGAGCGCGTTGCGCGCGTGATCGCGCGGCAGCCGAGCGAGCAGTGAGAGCGCCCCCAGTCGCTGCAGGTCAGCCCACGATCTTGCTGAGCGGGTACTCGACGATGCCGCGCGCGCCGCGGTCGACGAGCTCGGGCAGGAGCTCGCGCACGAGCTTCTCCTCGACCACGGTGTTCAGCGCGACCCAGCTCTCGTCGGCGAGCGTCGAGATCGTCGGCGTCGCGAGCGCGGGCAAGACGCCGAGCACCTTCGCGAGATGCGTGCGCGGCACGTTCATCATCAGGCCGACGCGGCCGGCGGCGGCGATCGCGCCGTTCAGCAGCAATAACAAGCGCTCCATCTTGCGGCGCTTCCAGGCATCCGCGTGCGCGTCCTTGTTGGCGATGAAGCGCGGCGTGCTCTCGAGCACGGTGTCGATCACGCGCAGCCGGTTCGCGCGGATCGAAGAGCCGGTCTCGGAGACGTCGACGATTGCGTCGGCGAGCAGCGGCGGCTTCACCTCGGTCGCGCCGTACGAGAACTCGACGTCGGCGCGCACGCCGTGCTGCTTCAGAAAGCGCTTCGTGAGGCCCACCGTCTCGGTCGCGATGCGGCCGCCCTCGAGGTCGCGCACGCTCGTGAAGCGCGAATCCTCCTTCACCGCGAGCAGCCAGCGCACCGGCCGGTAGTTCGGCCAGGGCGCGACGAGATCGGCGAGCTCCTTCACCTTCGCGCCGTTCTCGAGCACCCAGTCGAGCCCGGTGATGCCGGCGTCGAGCACGCCCTGCTCGACGTAGCGCGCGATTTCCTGCGCGCGGATCAGCACGCACGAGAGCTCGGGATCGTCGATCTCCGGGTAGTAGGAGCGCTCGGGAATTCTCAGGTTGAAGCCCGCGAGCGCGAACAGCTTCTCGGTCGTCTCCTGCAGGCTGCCCTTCGGCAGCCCCAGCACGAGCTGGTGCTTTCCCTCCGCGCGCTTCACTTCTTGTAAACCTCGTCGGGATCGAACAGCGGCTCGCTCGTGATGCGCCAGCTGCCGTCGCTCTCGCGCACGCGGTAGAAGCAGCTGCGGCGGCCGGTGTGACACGCTGCGCCGCCCTTCTGCTCGACTTGGAGCACGACCGCGTCGCCGTCGCAATCGACGCGCAGCGACTTCAGCGCCTGCGTGTGCCCGCTCGTCTCGCCCTTGTGCCAGAGCTCGTTGCGCGAGGTGCTCCAGTAGACCACCTCACCGCACTCGAGCGTCGCGCGGTAAGCAGCCTCGTTCATGTAGGCGACCATCAAGATCTCGCCGGTCGCATGATCTTGCGCGATCGCAGTGATTAGGCCGCCGCGCTTCGCGAAGTCCGGGAGTGCTTCCGCCTCTGCCATAGGGCGCGCGACACTACCCGGCGCGCAATTCCGCTGCCAGACGAGCGCGCAGCTCGGCGAGCTCGGCGAACGCAGGGCCGGCCTCGTAGAGCGTCTCGCGATCCGCGCCGGGCCGGGTCTGCAGCACGTCGCGCTGCACCATCAGCTCGAGCGCGTTCTTGAACGTCACCGGGTTCCAGCCTTCGGGCCGACGCACTTCGCCGAGCAGCTGCGCGCGGCGGTGGTACGTCTCGCTCGCCTTCTCGAGCGTCTTCGCCGACGCGGGCTCGGCGAGGCTCTCGACCGTGCAGACCGCGACGTAATAAGCTTCGAACAGGCAGCGCGTCTGCTCGGAGAGGAACGCCAGCAACGAGCGCCCGCTCTCGGAAGCGCGCAGCCGGCCGGCGAAGCGCTCGACCGAGCCCCCCGCCGAGAACGCCTCGAGGAACGCGCTCAGCTGCTCGGCCTGCTCCTTCGGCGTCGGAGCGAACCACTCGGCGTCGAGCAGCTCGAGCCAGAACGTCACGTGCTCGCCGAGCTCGACCTCCGAGACCGAGCCGGCGAGCAGCCGGCGCGCGATCAGGCTCGGCGCCGCGAGCGCGTGGAAGAGCGCGTTGCGGTAGACGTCGAGCGCGCGCCGGTTCGGCTCGTCGAAGTAGACGAGCTCGCCGCGCACGTCGTGCTCCGAGCGAATCAGCCCGAGGCGAATCAGGAAGTCGATCGACTCGGCGAAGTGGTCGGCGATGTCGGCGTCGAGCGCCGGAGTGAGGCGCACGCGCTGCATCCGTAACAAGCCGACGATCTGCGCCATGCGCATCTCGAGCTCGCGCCGGAACATGCCGCGATGCGGTTCGCCGAGCAGCGCGGCGGCGGCCACGCTGGTCGCGGTCGCGACCATCGACCAGTTCAGCCGCTCGACCAGCTCGCGCCCGAGGCCCTCGACGATCGCGCGCCGCGCGGGCTCGGCTTCCTCGCCCGCGTTCCACAGATGCGCGCGCCCATCCAGCACCGCGGCCAACGAGATCGGCTCGCCGAAGCTCAGGTACACGCTGCCGAAGCTGCGCGAGAGCACCTTCCGCGCACGCACGAGGCCGAGCATGCTCTCGTCTTCCTTCGCGCCGCCCTCGAGCTCGTGCACCATCGCGCCCTCTTCGACGAGCCGCTCGTAGCTGATCGCGACCGGGACGTAGAAGAGATCGCGGCGGCCGCTGTCGACGAAGCCTTGGATCGTCCACGCGAGCATTCCGAAGCGCGGCGTCAGCGTCTTGCCGGTGCGCGAGCGCGCGCCTTCGATGAAGAACTCCTGCGTGAAGCCGTCGCGCACGAGGAAGCGCACGTAGGAGCGGAACACGGCCTTGTAGATCGGGTCGGCGAACGAGCGGCGCATGAAGAACGCGCCGGCGCGGCGGAACAGGAAGCCGAACGGCCCGAACGCCATGTTCTCGCGCGCGAGGATGTGCGGCGGCACGAGATAGTTCTCGTAGAACAGCCACGAGAGGATCAGGAAATCGAAGTACGAGCGGTGGCTCGGCACCAGCACGACGGGGTGCTTGCGCGCGTGCTCGGCGATCTGCTCGAGGCCGCGCGTCTCGATGCGCTGGAACAGGCGCCGGAACAGCCAGCTGACGACCGCCGCGAGCGCGGCGATCACCGAGCTGCTCATGTTCGCGGCGATCTCGGCGAACGCGCGCTCCGCCTGCGCGCGCGCGCTCTCGGTCGTCGCGCGCCCGCCGGCCGCGCGCGCCGCGATCGCCTCCTGCACGCCCGCATCCGCGAGCACGATCTCCTGCACCTTGTGGCGCGGCCGCAGAATCGGCCCCTCTGCGACGCGCTCCTCGGCGGAGACGAACTGCAACACCCGCCGGCGCAAGCGCCTCACCAGCGCAGCGCGATCCGCCGCCGGCTCGTGCGACAGGAACGCCGCGACGTCGATCGGCTCGCCCGTCTTGATCGAGAGATCGCGGTAGGTCAGCAGGAACGACGTGATCTTGGCGACATCGCCGGGCCGCGCCGACGCGCCGCGGTACAGGTTCAGGAAGCGCCGCTCCGCGCGCGGCCCCTTGCGCCAGAACAGCGCGAGCGGGACGACGTGCACCGGCTTGCCTTCGGCCGCGACCGCGGCGAGCTCGCCGAGCAGCTCGAGCTCGCGCTGGCTGCGGCGCGTCGCTTCCTCCGGGCTCCGCAACAACGCGGCCAGCCGCGCGGTGCGCAGGAACAGGAACATCGATTCGCCGGCGGCCGCGACGCGCCGCACGTGAGCGCACGCGAGGGCTCCCGAATCGCCGCGCCCTCGGCGCCTCAGCGCACGCATCAGGAACGCCGGCACGCTGCGCCACCACGGCGTGTAGTACCAGTACTGAATGCCGTTCGCGTAGGCCGAGAGCCGCAGACCGTCGCGCGCGAACAGCGCGTTGAACAGGAAGTAATCGAGCCGGCTCGCGTAGCGCATCACGTAGACGACCGCGCCCTTCGCCTCGGCGTCGCGCAGCCTCGCGACGGTCGCCTCGTCGAAGTCGAGGTGCTGGAAGAAGCGGCGCGCGAACCAGCGATATCCGATCTGGAAGCGGGCCGTCATCGCGCTCGCCGGATCGGCGACGGCGGGATTCGGAATGCGAACGCGTGCGGCGGTTGCGTCCGACATGAGGAAAAGAGTTAGCCCCCACGACCGCGCTTCGCCCGGCGCCGCCTTGCATCGGGGACGTACTTTCACGTGCAAGCACGTCCCGGATGCAAACTGCGCGTGCGCCGAAAGCGGCAGCGGCCGGAGGGGTCGCCCGCTCCGGCCGCTGGGTGGAATGCGCGAGGCGTTAGGCCGGCAGCAGGATCTCGTTGATGCGGGCCGCGATCTCTTCGGCGCTCCATAGACCGCCGTTGTCGGTCTTCTGAACGCCCGGCGCCGTCACCATCTTCATCTCGGCGATGCGCCCGCCGCCGACGAAGAACGTCTTGTCGGTGAGGCCCGCTGCGAGGTCGCTGCCCAGGAACACGACGAGCGGTGACACGAGCTTCGGATTCATCCGCTCCTGGAGCTTCGGATCCTGGAAGCCGCCGAGATCGGCGGTCAGGCGCGTCAGCGCGACCGGCGCGAGCGCGTAGCAGCGGATCTTGTTCTTCTGCCCCTCGATCGCCATGCAGCGCGTGAAGCCCCAGATGCCCGCCTTCGCGGCGCCGTAGTTCGACTGCCCGAAGTTTCCGTTCAGGCCGCTGGTCGACGATGTGTTGATGATCACGCCGCCCTGCCCGCGCTCCTTCATGTGCGCGAAGGCCGGCCGCGAGACGCAGTAAGTGCCCTTCAGGTGCACTTGCACGACGATGTCGAACATCTCCTCGGTCGTGTTCACGAGCGACTTGTCCCGCAGGATGCCCGCATTGTTCACGCAGATGTCGAGCTTGCCGAACGTGTCGACGGCGCATTTCACGATGCGCTCACCGCCTTCGACCGTCGCGACGCTGTCGTACTGCGCGACCGCCGTCCCGCCCGCCTCCTTGATCTCGGCGACGACCTGATCCGCCATCGAATGCCCGCCGCCGCTGCCGTCGCGCGAGCCGCCGAGATCGTTGACGACGACCTTCGCCCCCTCGCGCGCCAGCGCGAGCGCATGCTCCCGCCCAAGCCCACCGCCTGCGCCCGTCACGAGCGCCACCTTTCCGTCGAGAAGACCCATCGACTCACTCTCCAACCAGTTGGGGTTCGAAAGCGCGGCACGCTAGCAGCGCACGCCACCGAGCCGCGAACGCGACACGCGAACCTCGACCGCGCGCGTCCGACGCGAAGCGCGCGCCGAGCGGCCCTCGACGGGCCGCTCGGCGCGCCCTCCCAACCTTCCTCCGCATCGCTCGCGAGCAATCAAGCCCGCGGGCGGGCCGCGACGCGCACACCTCGAGCGCGCCCGGCGCGGGGCGGGGGCCGCTGGAGCGGAAGT
>DASTOI010000070.1:0-5535 GCA_035762585.1 Myxococcota bacterium | reverse complement strand
CGCCGCCGCCCGCGGCCTGCTTCCTGCGCGCGTCGCGGCGCTCTTCCTCTTCGCGGCGCTGGATCAGCGTGGAGAGCTTCAGCCGCCCGTGATCCGACTCGCGCTCGGCCAGCTCCTTGCGCACCTCGTCGTAGGCGGGCTCCCTGGCGACGCGCTGGCTCGAGCGCCGCACGAGCTCCGCGACGACCTTGTCCGAGACCGGCTCCCAGCGCGCGCGCCCGAGGGCTGCGTTCGCGGAGCGCGACAGGAACGGCGCCACGTTCTCGGACGGCAGCGCGAACTTCTCGTTGCTCTCGCCGACGACGTCGGGCGTCAGCAGCGAGGGCAGCACGATGTCGGCGCGCACGCCCTCGTGCTGGGTGGACGCGCCGCCGGGGCGGAAGAACATCCCCGTCGTGACCTTCAACGCGTCGCCCTCGTTGCGCTCGATCATGCTCTGGACGGTGCCTTTGCCGAAGGTCGCCTCGTCGCCGACCACGACCGCGCGCCGGTAGTCCTTGAGCGCGCCGGCGACGATCTCGGACGCCGAGGCCGACACGCGCGAGGTCAGCACGACCATCGGCCCGACCCAGCCGATGCCGCCCTCGGGATCGCGGATCACGTGGCTGGTGAACCCCTCGCGCACCGCGACCACGCCGCCGTCGTGGATGAAGAAGCCGGCGATGCGCACCGCGTCGTCGAGCAGACCGCCGCCGTTGAACGCGAGGTCGAGCAACAGGCCGTCCACCTGCTCGCGCCGTGCCTGCTCGAGCAGCCGCCGCACGTCACGCGACGCGAGCCGCTCCATCGGATTGCGCGGGTCGCCGCCGCCGTAGAAGCCCGGCAGCTCGAGCACCCCGAGCTTCAGCGTGCGGCCATCGACCGGGATCTCCTCGATCTTCAGCTTCGCCGCCTGCTCCTCGAGATCGATCTTGTCGCGCACGATCACGACCTGGAAGCGCTCCGGCGGCGAGCCGTCCCGCATCACCGTGAGCCTCACCTTCGTGCCCTTCTTGCCGCGGATCAGGCGCACGATGTCGTCGAGATCCATGTCCGCGATGTCGACCGGATCGCCGCGCTCCTGCGAGACCTCGAGGATCTGGTCGCCACGCTTCAGCGTGCCTTCTTTCTCCGCCGCGCTGCCCTTCATGATCTGCTGCACGACCGCGCTGCCGTCGCGGTCTTGCAGCTGCACGCCGATGCCGTCGAGCGAGAGCCGCATCTGGATCTTGAAATCGTCGTAGTTCTCTTGCGAGAAGTAGTTCGAGTGCGGGTCGAGCGCGCCGGCGAACGCGTCGAGCCACGCGCTCATCAATTCGTCGTAGCTGATGTCCTTGACGCGCTTCGCGCGCAGCTCGTAGCGGCGCACGACGCGCTCGCGCGCCTTCTCGCGGGAATCGCCCCCGTTCTCGATGTTCGAGATCTGGAAGTGGACCGCGGCCTGCAGCTCGCGCGTTCGCTCCGCCTCGTTCGCCGGCCAGCCGCGCTCCTCGGGATCGAGCACGATCTCGGCGTTCGGATCGAGCGCGTAGCTCGGGCTCGTGACGAACGCGCGCACGTCCGCCTCCATCCGCTGCGTGCGCGCGAGCACCTCGCTGTGGAGCTTGCGCAGCTGCGAGCAGTTGCCATTGCGGATGTCGCGCGCGGCGCGCGTCAGCTGCTGGATCTGCCGCTTCGCCTCGCTCTCGAGGAACAGCATGCGCTGCGGGTCGAGGCGCTCGAGGTAGAGCTGCGCCGTCTTCGCATCGAGGTCCGGCGAGAACGCGCCGTAGCGGATGTGCGCCTTCAAGAACTGGCGCTCGAGCTCCTGCACTTCGGAGCACAAGAGCGGCGCAGCCTGCGCCGTGGGCGCGAGCAGCGCCGCGATCACGACGAAGCAGAGCGTGTGGAATCGGATGCGCATGAGTCGCGCAAGATAACGGCGCATGGCGAGAGTCGAAGTGTCCGGACCGCGCCGCATGCAACGTGCTCCTCACGACGGTGTGGATGCGCTCCGTGGAACGTGCCGCCCGCGCCCATCCGCGTGACGGCGACCCTGCTGATCGGCGCGTGCCGGATGCAACTCACATGCAAATCGCCGCGCTCGGTGTCTCACACGCGCTCGGTGCCCGTGAAGGCGAGCTCGTCGGGCCGGCAGACGAAGCGAATCGGCAGCAGCTCGACGTCTGCGTGCGTGATCGAGGCCGAGACCGGCCAGTACGGGTCGAGTCGCGAATCGCCCCAAGCGGCCGCGCGGAACGCGGAGAGCTTCGGGCGCAGCCGCTCCGCCCGCGTCGCGCGGATCTCGGGATCGAGCTGCACGAGCCGCCAGCCCCGCGGCGTGTCGGCCAGGTTCAGCGTGCCCGAGAACTGGACGTCGCCCGCGCCGAGCGGCTCCGGATCGGCGCCCTCGAGCGCGAGGATCGTCTCGCCGCCGCGGCTCACCGCGAGGCGCACGAGGTCGTACGCGCGCTGCCAGCGGATCTCGGCCGGCGCCGCGGGGAAGCCGAAGCCCGTCGCGAGCGCGCTCGCGGCGGCCGCGTTGTCGCACGCGGCGCCGAGCACGAAGCCGCGCGGGCGCACGCCGCTGCGCGTCTGCGCGCGCGCCTGCACCAGCGAGAACGCGCCCCACGGCGACTCGGGGCAGCGCCACGCCTGCAGCACGAGCGCGGCGGGATTCGTCGGATGCAGGCCCGGCGGCACGATCGCCTCGCGCGCCGAGCTCGGCATCTCGAACAGCGCCTGCAAGATCTCGGTGTTCGGCAGCGGCACCGCGGGCGCATCGAAGCCCGCGAGCCGCGGCCGCCGCGCCATCAGGTCCTCGACCCGCGCGCTGCCCGTAATCACTGTGCGGCTCCTGCGAGCGGCCGCGCAGCGGGCGGCGCCTCTTTGCGGAACTTCGGCATCACCTCGCGCGCGAACAGCCGCAGCGAATCGAGCACCGCGGGCTGCGGCACCGCCTCCATCCCATTCAGCCGGAAGTTCACGCCCGTCACGCCGATCGACTCCCAGCGCTTGATCGCGGCGATGCAGTGCTGCGGGTCGCCGATGCAGAGGCCCTCCGGCAGCGCGACGCCGTCGCCGGGGTTCGTCGCGCCCGCGCCGGACGCCGACGGCGCGAGATTCGCAAGCGATTGATACGCGCGCGTCGGGAACGCCTCGCGCGTCCACAACAGGTGCGAGTTGGCGACCGAGAACGCGCCCATGAAGCGCATGCCGATCTCCGCGGCGCGCTTTCGATCCTCGTGGCAGTAGAGAAAGTTCAGCGTCGCGACCTGATCGTTCACGACGCTCGAGACCGGATTGCACGACTGGATGCGGCGGTGGTACTCGCGCGTGCGGCGCTCCTGCTCCTGATAGCTCGCGGCCGAGACGCCGAGGCAGCCGATGCCGCGCTCTGCGGCGTCGAGCTCGGTGCCCGGGCTGGTCACGGTCACCCAGAGCGGCGGATGCGGATCCTGGACCGGCTTCGGCAGCACGTTGCGCTCGGGCATCGAGAAGCAGCGACCGTTCCAGCGCACCGGCTCGCGCCGCCACAGCACGGGCAGCGCGCGCACGAACTCGTCCCAGGTCTTCTTGGTCTCGTCCGGATTCACCTGGAAGCCGCCGAGCTCGGTCCACGTGGACGAGCGCGCGGTGCCGAGCTCGAGCCGCCCGCCCGAGAGGAGATCCAGCGTCGCGGCGCGCTCGGCGACCCGGATGGGGTGATTCATCTCCGGGACGCACACCACGGCGCCGTGCCCGACGCGGATCCGCTTCGTCTGCATCGCGACCGCGGTCAGCACGAGCTCGGGCGCCGAGCAATGGGAGTACTCCTCCAGGAAGTGGTGCTCGACCGCCCACACCCAATCGAAGCCGAGCGCATCGGCGAGCCGCGCCTGCTCGAGCGCGTTCTCGTAGACCTGGCGCTCGATCGCGGCGCCGAACGGACGCGGGACCGAGAGCTCGAAGAAGATTCCGAACTTCACTGCGCGCTCCTGACAACCGGCGCCCGGCCTCCTGGCCGGTAAGCGGCTGGATCGAAAAAAACACCGCACGTTAAGTCGGCGTAACCCGCGCCGCTCTCGTGGCGACTCTCCTTCACGCGCGCGCATCTCGCGTGCGCAATTCGGAGTCCGCGTGGGCCAGGCACTCTCTCCTTCTCGGCGCTCGCGCGGGCTGCGCATCCCGCTCTGGGACGACTACGGGCAGGCGGAGCGCTTCGCCGGCGTGCTCGCGCTGACCGCGCTGGTCGCTGCGGTGCCCTATCTGCTCGCCGATCGCGTGCTGGTCGCGGAGATCTGCGTCGCGATCGCGACCGTGCTGTTCGGGCTCTGCACGTGGTCGGCGCGCGGCGGGCCGCGCTGGGCGCTCGGGATCGGGACGCCGTTCACGATGACGCTCGGTGCGCTCGCGCTGCTGGTCATTACGGCGGGGACGTGCGTCGCCGCCGCCGCGGTGCTTGCGCTCGCGCCCGCAGTCGCGCTGCTCTGGGGCCCGCCGCGCGCGGGCTGGCTGTTCCTCGCGACGACGATCGCGGGCGGCGCCGTCGCCATTCTGCTGGCGCCGGACGCCGTGCCGCTGCGCGAGGAGCCGTGGATCGCAGACGCACGCGCGCCGTGGCTGATCGTTCCGCTCGCGGGCGTCCTGTTTCTGCTCGCGCGCTCGTGGCTCGCCGCGCACGGCACGTGGCAAGACGAGGTGCACGCGACGCACGCGGTGCTCGCGGCCAGCGAGGCGCGCTTCAAGGCGTACGTCGAGAACGCGCACGACGTGACCGCCGAGCTCGACGCGCGCGGCCGCGTCCTGTTCATCACTTCACGCACCGAGGGGCATTACGCGCTGCCGGTGGCCGAGCTGCTCGGCACGTCGGGCAGCGAATACATTCATCCCGACGACGTGTTGCCCGCGCGTCGCGCGTTCGAGAAGGCCGCGCGCGGCCACCCGAACGTGAGCCCGCCGCTGCGATATCGCGGCTCCGCGAGCGGCTGGCGTTTCATGCGCGTCGCGGTGAACGCGTATCGCACCGCGCACGGCGAGCTGCGCTTCGTGCTGCAGGCGCGCGACGAGACGGCGCTGCAGGAGGCGCAGGCCGAGCGCGACCGGCTCGTCGCGGAGCTCGAGCGCGCGCTGCAGCGGAGCGAGACGCTGCAGGGGCGGATCGCGATGTGCGCGAGCTGCAAGGACGTGAAGAACGAGCGCGGCGAGTGGGAGCGCGTCGACGAGTTCCTCGCGAGCCATACGCGCGCGGAGCTATCTCACGGGATGTGCCCCCGCTGCATCGAGGCGAAGATCTGACGCGCGCTGCGAGGGCAAGCGCGCGCCCGGCCGGGCGCCCATGACGTGGTTGCCCGAGACTGCGGAAGGCGAGAACGCGTTCGCGCGCGCGTTCGGGCTGCGCGCGAACTTGTTCGAAGCCTGGCAGGTATTCGCGTCGCTGATCTGGACGCGCCCGGTCGCGCCGGCGGTGATCCTGCAGCTCGCGCAGCTGCGCGTGCGGCAGCTCCACGGGCTCGGCGTCGCGGGCGCGCCGCGCATGAGCGAGGCGCTCGCAGCGGGCTGGGACGACGCGCGTGTCGCCGAGCTCGACGCGTGGTG
>DASTOI010000069.1:0-6948 GCA_035762585.1 Myxococcota bacterium | reverse complement strand
GGAGCGAGCGTGACGTCGAGATGGGTCAGCTCGGGGAACTCATCCGCCAGGTCGGCGCAACGTCTCTCGACGAGATCGCGCACCGTTTCATCGACCGACATGTCCTTGAAGTGCACCGCTACGACCGCTTCGCTCATCCAGATCCTCCAAGTACGGCGCGGCTGGAGGCCGCGCGCGCGGTGAAAGCTGTGGATCGAACCGAGTCCCATCGCATCCACGGACATTCGTGTTGTGCTTGGCGGTGATTCCTCCTGTTCGCGCGTCTCGGTGTCGCATCGGCACGCGACGCGTGCGTCCCGCTTCGATTTACGCGCGGCCCTGCGAAATCGTCAAGCGCGTTTCACGCGAAAGGCTCGACGCTGCAATGGGCAAGTGAGCCGCAACCCGCCCGCGAGGGCCTCGCCGCGCCGCGGGCTTTCGCGCCGGGCAAAGCCAGCGCGGCGGGCTCCGCTCGCCGCGCGGCTATCGTGCGCCGTTCGGAAGCGTTTCGAGCGCTGGTGCCTCGCCCGGTCTTCAAAACCGGAGGAAACCGCGGCGACGCGGTTTCGGCGGGTTCGATTCCCGTCCGCTTCCGCCAATCGTTGCGATTCTGTTAGGGACCTCGCGACCCTTTGCTAGTCGAGCCTCGCGAGGCGCACGATCTTCGGCTTCGCGAGCTTCTTCCAATCGGCAAAGCGCATGCGGATCGCTTGGTCGTGGGTCCCGCCGTTGAAGGTGATCTCCTCGTCGCGCTCGAGCGACCGGCTCGCGAAGACCGGTAGGTCGTAGAGCACGCCGAACGGCGGAGCCGCGCCGGGCTCGCAGTCGCTGCAAAAGCTGCGTGCATCGGACTCGCTCGCCACGCGCACCTGTCGTGCGCCGATCGCCTTCCGGAGCTTCGACGGCGAGAGATGCTTCGTGGCGGGCAGGACGGCCATCGCCGGCGCCCCGTCGACCCACACGAACACCGTCTTCGCGAACTCTTCGGGCGACGTGAAGGTGTCGAGCGCGGTCTGCGTTGCGCGGAAGTCGCGGCGATGGTGGATCTGCGTGTAGTCGACGCCCGCGGCGTCGAGGAGCTGCTGCACGCGAGAGACTCCCCGCTCCACGGCTCCTCCTTGGCGGCTGCGGATGAACGCATCCGCAACCCGCGTGCCGCGCGTGGATGAGGCCCTCGTACGACGCGCGTGGGCCTCGGGACGAAAAGCCGCTGGGCGCGGCGAGGCGCCCGGGTGTTTCGCCTCACCCGCCTCCGTGGTGAGATCCAGGGGCGCGTGCGTTGCCGAGCCGGACGGAGGGACGATTCCGATGCAATCACCTTCAGCGAGCCGAGCCCTGTTTCAGACCGCTGCGGAGCACGCGACTCGCCGCGTGCCGATCGTTCGGCCAGGAGACTCTGCGGGCGTCGCCCGAGCGTCGCTCGCGGGCAACACGTACGACAGCGCGGCGCACGTCGTCGTGTGCGATGCGGACGGCACGTTCAGCGGGATCCTGCGTGTCGAGTCGCTGCTCGCAGCACCGACGCACGCGACCGCGGCGAGTCTCATGGACACCGCGGCGCCCGTGGTCGCGCCCGGTGCCGATCAAGAGATCGCGGCATGGCGCGCGGCGCAGCGCGGCGAATCCGCGCTCGCGGTCGTCGACGCGTCGCGCCGATTCGTGGGGCTCATCCCGCCGGATCGCCTGATCGCCGTCCTGCTCGCAGAGCACGAAGAGGATCTCTCGCGCCTCGGCGGATTCGCGGTGGGGGCCCGAGCTGTGCGCAAGACCAGCGAGGAGCCGGTGCCGATGCGCTTCCGCCATCGCATTCCGTGGCTGCTGATCGGGCTTGGAGGCGCGCTCGCCGCGGCCGATCTCGTGGCGTCGTTCGAGACTGCGCTGCGGGCGCAGCTCGCCCTCGCGTTCTTCCTGCCCGGGATCGTCTACCTCGCGGATGCGGTGGGCACGCAGACCGAGACCCTCGTCGTTCGCGCGCTCTCCGTGGGCGTACCCCTGCGGCGCATGGCGGCGCGCGAGGCACTCACCGGGCTCGCGATCGGAGCCGCTCTCGCTGCGGCCGCATTCCCGCTGCTGTGGCTGCGCTGGCAGGCTGTACGGCTGGCGAGCGGCGTCGCGCTGGCGCTGTTTGCCGCGTGCTCGACGGCGACGCTCGCCGCGATGCTGCTCCCGGCACTGATGCAGCGCGCCGGATTCGACCCCGCGTTCGGCAGCGGCCCGCTCGCGACGGTCGTGCAGGATCTGATCTCGATCGCGCTGTTCTTCGCGATCGCGGGGGTGTTCGCCTAGCTCTCGAGACGAGGTGCCGGAGGCTCTCACGCAGCATGCATCGACTCGCCGCTACCATCGTCGCACGCGCCCCACGTCGATGTGGACGAAATCCGGCCCGGCGTAATAACCGACGCCGCCGGCGCGCAGCGCCAGCGCGCTGTCGCGCAGCGACGCGAGCGACCGTCCCGGGATGCGCACGTCGATCGCCTGTCCGAGCATGTGCAGGCTGCGCTGCGCGATGCCTCCGCTGCGTGCGGCGAGCGCCGCGTTCGTCTCGGGCGAGCGATAGCCCGAGATCACGTGGAAGGGCTCGGTCGTGTCGAGAGTCGCGTGCACGCGATGCAGACAGTCGAGCAGTTGCACGTCGATCGCGTGCTCGTCGCCCGAGTAGTGATCGCGCAACAAGCGGCGCAGCGCGGCGAGCCCATCCGCGAGGTAGTCGCCCTCCGCCCAATAAGTGATGCGACCCGACTCACCCGTGTGGGTATGCACGAACGCGAGCGATCGCTCGCCGACCGTCGCGGCGCGCAGCGCTGCCGGCAACGCCCAGGCGGCGGCGCCGCTCGCGACCCAACCGAGCAACGTGCGCCGCGAGACGCACACCGTTTCCCGAGTCACGAGCAGCTTCCTCCGTTCGATCCCGTCGTCACGTCGCGCGCAATGCCGTCGCGGGCTTCGATCACGCGCGCCGCGAACTCCGAATCCACGCGCCGAGCGAGCAAGTTACGAGCGAGCGTGTCGCGCAGCCAATCGCCGACGTCGGGCGCTCGCCGGTAAACATCTCGATGGGCTTCGAGGCAGACGCGCCCGTCGGGCAGCGCGGCGAGCAGCAGCGGCTCGTAGACGATGCGGACGGGGTCGCCGACGCTAACGGCTTCGTAGAGCGTCGCGGCGTCGTCGGGATGAAGGCGGATGCAGCCGTGCGTGCGCAGGCTGTAGATGCTCGCGGGCGCGATCGTGCCGTGGATTCCGCAGCTCGAGCGCGAGAGCCCGAGCCAGTGTCGACCGAGTGGGTTGTCAGGTCCGGGAGGAACGATCGCCTTCACGGGCCTGCCTTCGCGTCGCATCTCCTCCTGAATCGAGATCGGCACGATCCACGTCTTGTCCGTCACCCGCTCGTCGATCTCGAACTCGCCGATCGGCGTCCGCCACGTCGCTCGGCCCGCGGCGATCGGAAACGCGAGCTCGAGTCGCCCGTCGCGGAAGAGGAACGACATCCGCTGCGGAACGTTGATGACGATGAGGCTCGCGTGCGGTGGATCGGTGTCCGGAATCGCCGGGACGATGTGCGGATTCTCGATGGCGAGCATTTGACCGAGCGCGAGGCTGGCAGTCGGCGCGAGCCCGTTCGCGCGGGCGAGCACGACGACGTCGACGCCGAAGCGCGCACTCACGGACGTGAGCGAATCGCCGGCGCGGGCTTCGTAGCCGTGAGCGCCGCCGACGATCCACGCTGCGCCCGGCCCCGCGATGCCCGCCTCCACGGACGGCGCGAGCAGCACCGCGAGCGAGAGCAGGTGGTGAGCCTTGATGGTCGTTCTCGAGCTCGTCGGCTGTCGATGCAGCGCGGGCTTCAGATGGCAGCAGTGCGCCCTCGCCAGCTCCACGTGGGGTCATGCTCGGTACCGGCGCGGTCACTTGCAGTGCACGCGCCGTGCCTCGCCGGGGCGCGGTGTTCGGCACGACGGGTGCAACGGCGGAGCTCGGGGAGGAGCCGCCATGGTCGGCGGTGTCGCCGAGGAGGTCCGCATCCCGCCCGTGATGGTCGGCGGGCTGCTGGCCGTGCCGGCGGACGCGCGCGCCGCCGTGGTGTTCGCGCACGGAAGCGGGAGTAGTCGAAGGAGCCCGCGCAACCAACGGGTCGCCGCGGCGCTCTTCGAACGAGGCTTCGCGACGCTGCTGCTCGATCTGCTGACCGAACGCGAGGGCGCATCGCGCGCAAACGTGTTCGACGTGGATCTGCTCGCAGATCGCCTCGCCGCCGCGGCAAATTGGCTCGCCCGAGAGGGGCGGCTGCGCACGAAGCCGTTCGGCTTCTTCGGCGCGAGCACGGGTGCCGCCGCCGCGCTCGTGGCCGCGAGTCGCGTCGACTGCGCCCCCTCGGCGATCGTCTCGCGCGGTGGCCGGCCGGATCTGGCGGGCGTGGCGCTTGGGCGCGTGCGCGCGCCCACTTTGCTGATCGTCGGCTCGCGCGACCTCGCCGTGCTCGATTGGAATCGCGACGCGCTCGCGCGGCTCGACTGCACGAAAGAGCTGGTCGTCGTCGACGGCGCGACGCACCTGTTCGAGGAGCCGGCCGCGCTCGAACGCGTGTGCGATGTCGCGGGGGATTGGTTCGAGCGGCACTTGGATGGCGCCGAGGAGAGGCCCGATGTTCGAAGACCGCAGCGACGCAGGTAAGCGGCTCGCGCGCCGGCTCGAGCGATTGCGAAGCGAGAACGTCGTCGTCCTCGCTCTCCCGCGCGGCGGCGTCCCTGTGGCCTTCGAGGTCGCGACTGCGCTGCGTGCCCCACTCGATTTGCTGCTGGTACGCAAGATCGGCGCGCCGCAAAACCCCGAGCTCGCGATCGGCGCAATCGTCGACGGCGATGAGCCCCAGATCGTCTGCAACGAAGACATCCTGAGCGCCGTCGGAGCCAGCGAGGCGCAGGTCCAGCTCCAGGCAAAGCGCGAGCTCGCCGAGATCGAGCGGAGGCGCGCGCTGTACTTGCGCGGTCGCGCGCCGGTCGCGGTGTCGGGGAAGACGGCAATCGTCGTCGACGATGGCATCGCAACCGGCGCCACGATGCGAGCAGCGCTCCAGGGTCTTCGCCTGCGAGCTCCGGCGCGTGTCGTGCTCGCCGTTCCGGTGGCGTCGCCGGAAGCCCTCGCGCTCGTGCAGCGCGAGGCGGACGAAGTGGTGTGCTTGTGGTCGCCGCCGCATCTCGGCGCCGTGGGGGCCGCGTATCGGAGCTTCCGTCAAGTCGGCGACGACGAGGTGATCGCGCTCCTCGAACGCGCGCAGCGATTGCTGAGTGACTCGCGGCGAGCTGAAGCGGAGAGCGACGGCCCTGCCGCGTGAGGCCGACTGTCTCCATTTGCGCCCGAATGCCGCCCCGCAATGCCTCGTTCCGGCACGCGACGCGTACGCAGCGCGCTCTGCACGCGGCATGGCGAGTGCTGTGCGATCGCGGGCGGGGCGCTCGCCGCCGAACGAGGAGATGCCATGAGAAGTCTCTCCGGCTTCGTCGCAGGATTCGTCGTGGCCGCTGCGGCTGTGGCTTCAGCGCAGGAGTACGACCGCCCCGGGGCTTATGGCGCGCTGAACGGGGTCTACAGCGTCGAGTACTTCGACGACGTCCCGAGCGGGCTCGTCGACAACCCGTTAGGCGTGTCGGGCCGGCTCGGCTATCGGTTCACGCCGTTCGCGGCGCTCGAGTTGCAAGCCGAGTACTCGGGTGACTTCTCCGACGTCTCTGGCGCCGACCTGACCGCGACGCTCGTGAGTCTGAACGCCAAGGTCTACCTACCGTACGAGCAGTTCCAACCGTATCTGCTCGCGGGCTTCGGCGGAGCGTGGGCGAACGCGAGGCCCGGCCCGAACGAAGACGACTTCTTCGGCCGGCTCGGCGGTGGCGTCGACTTCTACTTCAGCGAGAACTGGGGAGTGCTCGTCGAGGCCGCCTACAACATGGCGATCGACGATCTGGACGACGCCGACTACCTCAGCATCGGCTGGGGCCTCTTCTACCGCTTCTGACCCCGCGGCTGCGCTTCGCTCGTGACACAAGGAGCCGCGGCATGACGAGCGACCTGGACGAGCGCCTGCGCAGGGCGAACGCGCCCGCGGAGGAAGCGCTGCGTCTCGGGCCGTTCTACCGCGGCAAGATGCAGACGTTCCCGAAGTGCCCCGTACGCGGCTCCGAGGACCTCTCGATCTGGTATACGCCCGGCGTCGCGGCGCAGAGCCGCGCCATTCACGCGAATCCGGATCTCGTCTACGAGCACACCAACAAGGCGAACCACGTCGCGATCGTCTCCGATGCGACGCGCGTGCTCGGGCTCGGCGACATCGGCCCGCTCGCGGGTCTGCCGGTGATGGAAGGGAAGGCGCTGCTGTTCAAGGTGCTCGGCGGCGTCGACGCGACTCCGCTGTGTCTCGCGACGACGGACGCCGACGAGCTCGTGCGCGCAGTCGAGATGCTCGCGCCGTCCTTCGGCGGCGTGAACCTCGAAGACATCGCGCAGCCGAAGTGCTTCGACGTGCTCGGGCGGCTGCGCGGGGCGCTCGACATCCCGGTGTGGCACGACGATCAGGAAGGCACGGCGACCGTCGTGCTCGCCGGATTGCAGGCGTCGCTCGAGCTGGTCGGGAAGCGGCTCGGCGCGCTGAAGCTCGCCCTGATCGGCTGCGGCGCGGCGAACACCGCTAGCTACCGGCTGCTCGTCACCGCCGGTGCCGACCCGCGCGGGATCGTCGTGTGCGATCGAAAGGGCACGCTCCACGCGCAGCGCGAAGATGAGCCCGAACTCCGCGCGCGTTTTCCCAACAAGTGGCGCATGTGCGAGGAGACGAACGGCGAGCGCGTCGTTGGCGGAATCCGCGAGGCGCTGCGCGGCGCCGACGCGTGCATCGCGTTCTCTGCGTCCGGACCGAACGTCATCCGCCCGGAGTGGGTGAAAGAGATGGCGCCGGACGCGATCGTGTTCGCGTGCGCCAAC
>DASTOI010000068.1:0-2151 GCA_035762585.1 Myxococcota bacterium | reverse complement strand
ATGGCGGTCTCCCGTCGGGTTCTCGAGTTCGTTCAGGCGAGGCCGGCGCGCAGGAACGAGAGGATGCGGCCCCACGCGCGCTGGGCGGTCGCCGCGTCGTAGACGTCCGGGCGCGAGTCGTTCAGGAACGCGTGATCGACGCCGGCGAAGATCGTGAAGTCGGTGCGCACGCCGGCCGCGCGCAGATCGGCCTCGAGCTGGTGCGCGGTCTCGGGTGGGACGAAGGCGTCGCGCTCGGCGAACACGCCCATCACTGCGGCGCGGATCTTCGCGTAGTCGACGCGCACGTTCGGATGGACGCCGTAACAATCGACCACCGCGGAGATGCGCGGGCTCAGCGAAGCTGCGTAGAGCGCGAGCTGGCCGCCCATGCAGAAGCCGATCACCGCGACCTTGCCGCCGTTCACTGCCTCGTGGTTCACCAACGTCGTGATCGCGGCCTCGAGATCGCGCGCCGCGCGCGGCAGCGCGAGGTCCATCATCAGCCTTCCCGCGACGCCCGGGTCGCCGGTCGCTTCGCCGCGGTAGAGATCCGGCGCGAGCGCGACGAAGCCTTCGCGCGCGAGCCGATCGCACACCTCGCGGATGTGGTCGACGAGGCCCCACCACTCTTGGATCACGATCACGCCCGGACCGCGGCCGCGCGGCGGCAGCGCCAGATACGCGCGCGCCTTCTCGCCGTCGCTCGTGAGCTCGATCTCCCTGCCGGCGAACGCCATCGCCGCACCCCCGTGTCGAGGGCGCAGCTTACGCCGAGAAACGCGCGTTTCTCAGCGGGAATGAGCAACCGGGGGCAGGCACGGATCGTTGCAGTTGCGCAGTTCGGGGCTGACCCCAATTGCTCAGTCGTCGCCGCCGGTGCACGGTGAGCCGGGGAAGCCGCAGCCCGTGCCGGGATCGGGGTCCTCGAAGATCACGGTGCGGCAGCCCGAGCCCGGATCGTCGCAGGCGTCGCGGCCCGGCGGTTCGAACGGCGGGATCTCGGGGCCCGCGAGCGGAGGAGCGGCGACCGGCGGCGCGAGGCCGGGCAGCGCGGCGACGTGGAACGGACACGCCGCGCCGTCGCTGACGGCGAGCGCCGGATCGCCGGCCGCGCTCGCGGCGAGCGCGCCCGAGACGTCGGTCGCGAGGCAGCCGCCCGCCGCCACGGTCTTCGCGCCGTCGCGCGCCATCACGACGATCGGCTCGTCGTGCGCGCACACGCGCACGCTGTCGCCGTCGCGCGTCACCGAGGCGTCGCCGCGGCCGGTGCTGGCGCTGAGCGCAGGCGTGTAGAGCTGCACGCGCTCGCCCGCGACCTCGCGCAGGTCGACCACGCGGACGGCGCCGCGCTCGAGCGCGAGCTCCGGCGACGGGCGCGCGGAGAGCTGCGCGCTCGTCTCGGGGCCGAGCTGTACGACGGCCTCGTCGATCAAGAGCGCGACGTCGGCGCCGACGCCCGTAACAATCGTCTCGCAAGCGCGCACTTCGCCGTCACATTCGAGCGCGCGCGCGCTGCCGTCGGGCGAGAGCGCCTGCACGTCGCCCTGCACGCTCGCGACGCGGCCGATCGGCGCGTCGCCCACGCACTCGGCGCGCTCGGCGCTGCGCGGCGCGGGCGCCTCGGTCGCGTGCGCCGGCTTCTCGGGGCCGACGCCGTCGGCGAAGCCCGCGAGCGGCGCGAACGCGGCGAGCGTGAACGCGAGGGATCGAACGAGCGGCTGCGACATGGCGAGGGGGTCTCCCGCTCGTGAGTCACCCGCCGAACGAATACGTGACGTAGAGGCCGACGATGTGCCGGTCGTAGTCGAAGACGTCCACGTTCGAGTGGCGATTGTCGTAGCGGTACCGGCCGAGCAGTGAGAAGCCGGCGCCGAGCTCACGCTCCATCTCGAGGCGCAGGCGATACGCAACGTCCTCGCGGTCGCTCGAGCCCACCGCTTCGAAGCTCGAGGGATGCTCGTAGGGGAACCAGCCGACGCCGACGACGCCGCGGAGGTCGATCTGCGCGGGGAGCAACGTCTCGAAGCCGGCGAATAGCTCCCCACCGTCGTAGTCGTACTCGCCGCCGTCGGCCGCGAATCCCGAGTAGCTCGCGCCGAACTGGAGCTCGCTCTGCGACGCGATCGGCAGCGCGTGGAGCGCCGTCACGCCCCAGCCCCAGCCGTCGAG
>DASTOI010000067.1:0-3427 GCA_035762585.1 Myxococcota bacterium | reverse complement strand
GACTTCGCTCGCCTTCGGCTCGCTGCGCGCGGCGCTGCGCGCCGCTTGCGCCGGCAACTCGCGAGCCCATCTCTCGGTTTCGGCGCTCAACTCGCGCGGCTAGCTTGGCGCCGATGGGCTCGATCGGCTTCACAGAGATGGCGGTCGTCTTCGTGATCGCGCTGCTCGTGTTCGGGCCGAACAAGCTGCCCGAGCTCGCGCGCAGCCTCGGCAAGGGGCTCGCCGAGTTCCGCCGCGCCTCGAACGATCTGCGCCGCTCGATCATGGAGGCCGACGCGCCGGCGAAGCCGACGCGCCCGCCGCAGGGTCCCGCGGACGAGGTCGTCGCGGCGCCGCTGCCGGCGGAGGCGAGCGCGTCGCCGCTCGGCCTCTCGGCGCCGGCTCCGCACGCCGCGACGCCGACGCCCGCGCCGGCACCGGCGGATCCAGCCGCGAATTCGAAGCCCGGCGAGCCGATTCCGTAGGCATGGACGACACCGCGCTCCCGCTCACTTCGCATCTCGCGGAGTTGCGCAGCCGCGTCGGGAAGATCCTCGCGGGCTGGCTCGTCGCCTCGGCGCTCTGCCTCGCCTACGCCGAGGAGATCTTCCGCGAGCTGCTCGCGCCGGCGATCGCGGCGCTCGGCCCCGAGGGCGGGAGACTGCAGGCGATCTCGCCCGCGGAGATCTTCTTCACCTACCTGAAGACCGGCCTGTTGGCCGGATTCGTGCTCTCGGTGCCCGTCTTCTTCTGGCAGGTGTGGGCGTTCATCGCGCCCGGGCTCTACCCGTCGGAGAAGAAGTTCGCGCTGCCGTTCGTGCTCGTATCGAGCTTGTTATTCGCGGGAGGCGCGATCTTCGCGCACCAGCTCGTGTTCCCGTCCGTGTTCACGTTCTTCGCGAGCTTCCAGAACGAGTTCGTCGACGCGGCCTGGACGATGAAAGAAGTGTTCTCGATGACGACGCAGCTGATCCTCGCGTTCGGCGTGTGCTTCGAGATGCCGGTGCTCGTGTTCTTCCTCGCGCTGTCCGGGATCGTCACGCCGCGGCAGCTGCTCGGCTGGACGAAGTACGCCGTGCTCGCCTCGTTCGTCGTGTCCGCAGTGCTCACCCCCACGCCCGACGCGGTGACGCAGACGCTGCTCGCGGGCCCGCTGATCGCGCTCTACCTGTTAGGGATCGGCGTCGCGTGGGTGTTCGCGCGAAAGAAGGAGCCCGCGAGCGAAGAGAAGCGGATCGCGACGACCGGCTAGGAGACCGACTCAGGATGCCCGGTCACCGCACGCCGAGGGTCCAGCGCACGCGGTGGCCACTGTTCGACTTCGCTCGGCTCCGAAGACTGCGCCTCGCTGCGCGCTTCGCTTGCTAGGCGCGCTGCGCGCGGGCTTCACGAATCATCCGCGCCAGCGCCGGAACGCCGGGCAGCCGCGCGCAGTCGACCGGCGGCCAGTCGTCGTGCGGGTCGAGCAAGAGCGCGTGCACGCCGGCCGCGCGCGCGCCGGCGACGTCGGCCGCGTAGAGATCGCCGACGTGCAGCGTCGTCTCGGGCCGCGCGCCGCTCGCCTCGAGCGCGTGCGCGAAGATGCGCGGGTCGGGCTTCTCGAAGCCGACCAGGTGCGAATCCACGACGACGTCGAGCAGGCCGCGGAGCCCGGCGCGCGTGAGGCCGCGCTCGACGGTGCCGTCGGCGTTGCTCACGACGACGAGCTTGATGCCCAGCGCGCGCAGCTCGCCGAGCGCCTCGGCGACGCCGGCGAGCGGCACGTTCCACAGCTCGTCCGACGCGCCGGGCCGGTAGATGTGGGCGGCGACGGCGTCCGCGATGCGCGCGCGCTCGGCGGCGAGAGGCGCGCGCTCGCCGAGCAGGTGATCGAGCACGTTCGCGAGGAACGAGAAGTGCGCGTCGGCGGTTTGCTGCGACACGCTGCGCGCGATCCAATCCGAGAGCGCGGGGCGCGCCTTCGCCTCGGCGCGCTGAATCTCGGCGGGCGGCGCCTCGACGCCGTGGCGCGCGAGCTCGCCAGCGACGATTCGGAAGTCGATCGAGAGCAGCGTGTTGCCGGCGTCGAGGAAGAGCGTCTCGAGCGCGGCGAGCGGCAGCCGAGCAGGCACGTGCGCCTACCTCCCTCTCGCGACGATCACTTCGACGCGCCCGCGCTCGCCGACGAAGCCCGACGCGAGCCAACTCGTCAGCGAGACGACGATCCAGCCGCCGAGCGCCGACCAGAAGCCCGCGATGTGGAAGCCGTCGAGCAGCGCCGCGACGAGGCCGAGCATCGCCGCGTTGATCACGAGCAGGAACAGGCCGAGCGTCACGAGCGTCGCCGGCAGCGTGAAGAAGACCGCGAGCGGGCGCACGACCGCGTTCACGATGCCGAGCAGAAGCGCCGCTGCCGCGAGCGTCCCTGGCGAGTCGAACGAGAGGCCCGCGAGCAGCTGATCCGCAAGCCAAAGGCCGAGCGCCGAGATCGCCCAGCGCAGCAGAAAGCCCTTCATGGCGGCCTCCTCGGAGTGCGAAGGCGCGCAGCATAGGCGCCTGGACTCCGCGTGCTGCTGGGATTGGCGATTTCGGAGGAGCGCGCCGCGTCGCGGGTCTTGCGCGCGCGAAGCCGCACGCGAGGCTGCGCGCGCCGGGGAGGGGGGAGATGACCCGCGCTCGTTGGGTGGGGATCGCCGTCGGACTGCTCGTCGCCATTCAGCTCGTGCCGCTCTCGCGCTCGAATCCGCCGATCGAGAGCGCTCTGGCCGCGCCGCCCGACGTGCAGGCGATCCTCGACCGCTCCTGCATGGACTGCCATTCGCACGCGACGCGCTGGCCGTGGTACGCGTACGTCGCGCCGGCGTCTTGGCTCGTCGTCTACGACGTCCACCATGCGCGCGAGCACCTGAACTTCTCGCGCTGGGGCAGCTATGCGCCCGATCGCCAGCGCAAGAAGCTGGAGGAGATGCTCGAGGAGGCGGAGGGCGGCTCGATGCCGATGACGCCCTATCTCTGGATCCACTCCGAAGCGAAGCTATCGGAGCAGGATCTCGCGACGCTGCTCACGTTCATCGAGGGGCGTGTGCGCGAGCTCGAGGCCGACGCCCATCGGCGTTAGGGCTTCTCGCGCAGCGCGCCCAGGATCTCGGCGTCGGTCGGGAAGCGGCCTGCCTTCTTCTTCGAGAAGATGCTCGCCCCGTCGACGCGCACGTCGAAGACGCCGTTGTCACCGCGCACCAGCGCGGGCTTCGTCTTCAGCTCCCGTTCGATCGCGGCCGCCAGCCTGGTGGCCTCCGGGAGATAGTTTCAACGCACGCAGTATTCGATCTCGACTCGCATCGGCGCCTCGTTGCGGAACGATTATCGGCGATCGCCGCGCAGCTCTTGCCTCTCATCACCGCGCGCGCCGCCGCGACTGCCGTCTTCACCGCGCTCGCCGCCATCGCTGCTCTCGCGCGATTCCTCGCGG
>DASTOI010000066.1:0-6593 GCA_035762585.1 Myxococcota bacterium | reverse complement strand
GCTTCGTCGAGCGCGAGCGCCTTCGCGGCGGCGCGCACGTCGGGCGGAGCCCAGCGCGGGAACGCCATCTCGCGCACGTCGTGTCGGCCGCGCGCGGTGTGCTCCTCGACGACGCGCGCGAGATGCGCGCGCGGGAACTCCGCCGCCGCGCGCACGAGCGCGGGCCAGAGGCGCCGGTGCACCAACGTCCGCTTGCCGCCGACTGCACGGCACACGAGCACGTCGGGAGATTTCTCGAGCGCGCTCGCGAGCGCGTAGATCTCGTGGCCGCGCGCGTGGCCCCACCAGCTCCCGGCGATCGCTTCGCCCGCGACCCAATCCGCGAGCGAGGGGGCCGCGCCGCGCCCCGAGAGCAGCACCGCGCCGTGGCGGCGCACGAACGCGAGCGCGGCGCGCGGCGTCTTCGCCCGCGCGCCCTTCGCCGCCATCACCGCGAACGCGCGGCGGCGCTGCGCGTATGCTGCGCCATGGCCACGCGATCTCTCTTCATCGGCTGGCTCCTCGCGCGCATCGCGCAGCTGCGCTTCCCGCGGCTGTTCGCGATCACCGCCGCGCTGTTCGTGATCGACTTGATCGTGCCGGACTTCATTCCGTTTGCCGACGAGCTGCTGCTCGGGCTCGCGAGCGCGCTGCTCGGCAGCTGGAAGCGGCACAAGGCGAGCGCAGCGCCGGCACACGCGACCTGAACGCCGCTGCTTTCCTTCGCAGCAACCTGAATGCCCGTCTCGGGTTGGACGATCCACCTTCGCATGCGGCTCCCGAACCTCGGACTCGTGTCTCTCCGCTTCGGCGCGCTGCTCGCGCTCGCGCTCACCGCGTGCACGGTCCAGATCGGCGGCCACGACGACGACGGCGACGGCCTGTTCAACAGCGAGGAGCTCGAGTTCGGCACCGACCCGGACGACGTCGACACCGACGACGACCGGGTCTGGGACGGCGAAGAGGTGTTCGTGTTCGGCACGAACCCGCGCGACAGCGACACCGACAACGACGGCATGAGCGACCGCGCGGACCCGATTCCGTGGGTGAACGGCGCGATCCCGGCGACCGAGCACGCGCTCTTCACGCAAAACGCGGACGGCACGGCGCGCACGCAGCTGGTCTCGACGCGCATGCAGGAGAACCACGTCGTCCAGGGCCCGAACAACGCGCCCTTCCTGATCTACCAGACCTACCTCGCCGACACGGACGGCGACGGCGAGTTCGACGAGAGCGATCTCAGTGCGAGCGCGATCGCGAAGATGAACCTCGACGGCTCGCGGCCGCGCTACCTGACCGACTTCGACGCGTTCGGCCTGCGCACGAACAACGGCGCGGTCGACGCGACGCCGCACGTCTCGCCCGACGGCACGCACGTGATCTGGGCATCGGACCGCCACGCGCTCGGCTCGTTCCAGCTGCGCCTCTACGTGATGGAGATCGACGGCGAGCGCAAGCGCCAGCTCGACTACGAGAGCGATGCGCCGGCGAACGACGAGCTCGACAGCGATCCGCACTGGGGCCCGAACGATCTCGTGGTGTGGAAGCGCGAGCGCATCGGCGCTGGCGCGCGCGCGAGCCGGCTCTACACCGCGACGCTGAACCGCGACGACTGGACGCTCGAGGACGTCACGCAGCGCACGGACCCCGCGGACGGCACGCTGAATTTCTTCCCGCCCGGCGATTACGACGCGCAGATCTCGCCCGACGGGAACTGGATCGCCAGCTACCGCCACCTCGCCGACGCGCCCGGCCCGTTCGGCGACTGGGACGCATTCGTCGGCCGCTTCAGCGATCCCGCGCAGCCGGCGGATGCCTCGATCACGTTCCTGCTGCCCGACACCGCGATCGCCGACTTCTTCCCGCGCTGGAACCAAGCGGGCAACCGGCTCGCGCTCTGGTCGCTCGACTCGACGATCGCGAGCGGCGACGCGATCGACGTGCTCGTGTTCGATCTCGACCTCGCCGGCGCGACGCCGAGTGTGACCGCGGTACACAACGTCACCGCCGGCGCCGGCTGGAACGAGAGCATGCCGAGCTGGAGCACCGACAGCGCGACGCCTGACAAGCTCTATTTCTCGGCGACGCGATAGTTAGGGAATCGGCAGCTCCAACCGCTGCAGCGAGACGCGCTTTTTCCCTCCGGCCGCGCGCTGCGTGCCGACTTCTCGAAACCCGAAGCGCGCGTGGAAGCGCTGCGAGATCGGATTCGGCGGATCGACGTCGTACTCGCAGGTGATCGTCCGGACGTTCGTCACGCGCGCGAAGTCGAACAGCGCTTCGTAGAGCTCGACGCCGAGGCGCTCGCCCCGATGAGCCGCGCTCACGACGACGCGATCGACGTAGAGGAAGCGCGGGTAGCGCGCGGCAAACCAGCGGTAGTTCTCGCTCTCGTACTGCGCGCCCTCGCGCAGCGCGAGCAGGAACGCGGCGATCTCGTCGCCGACGATGGCGACGCGATGCAACACAGCCTGACCATGCAGCGCCGCGAGCTGCGTTGCGTCGAGCGGGCTCGTGAAGCGCACCGATTCCTCGTTCAGCGCGAGGATCGCGGCGAAGTCGGCCGGAGCGGCGTCGCGCAACCGGGCAGCACTTCCGGTCAGGCCACCGCCTCCCGCAGCGCGGCCCGCGCGAGCGCGCGCGTCGAATCGAGCACCGGCAACGGCGAATCCGCGGCGCCGATGAGCAGCGGGAGCTCGGTGCAGCTGAGCGCGACCGCATCGCAGCCGGCCTTCTGCAAGCGCCTGATCACTCGGCCGAGGAAGCGCCTCGAGATGCTCTCGAAGCGGCCGTTGACGAGCTCGTCGAAGATGATCTGGTCGATCTTCGCGCGGTCCTCCTCGTTCGGGATCACCTTCTCGATGTCGGCGGCTGCAAACGGCCCGGCGTAGACGGGGCCTTCCATCAGCAGCCTCGTCCCGAGCACCCCCACCTTCTTGAAGGCCTGCTCGCGCGCCGCGCGCGCGACCTCCTCGGCGATGTGCAGGAACGGCAGCGGCGAGCGCGCGCGCACGAGATCGAGCGCCTGATGCAGCGTGTTGTCAGGGCAAACCAGCAGCTGCGCCCCGGCGCCGGCGAGCTTCTGCGCCGACGCGAGCAGCAGCTCGCCCGCGAGGTCCCAGCGCCCGGCGTTCGCGTGCTCCATGTACGCCGCGAGCGGGAACGTGTGCAGCGTGACCTCCGGATGCGCGTGCGGCCCGAGCAGCTCCGCGCCCTCGGTACAAAGCGTCCGGTAACAGAGCGCCGCGCCCTCGGCGCTGACGGCCACGATCCCGACATGCTTCGCGGTGGGCATGGTTCACCTCTGCCTGCGGTGAATGGGAGTGCACACGCACAGTTGGTTGCCGTCCGGGTCGACGACGCGGAACTCGCGGTTGCCCCACGGCCGGTCCTGCGGAAGCGGCGCGTCGACGCCGCGCTCGAAGAGCTCGGCGTGCCAGGTGTCGACGCTCGGCACATAGAGATGGACGAGGCCGCGGCCGGCGCCGTCCTCGGCGCGCTCGCTCAGGTAGAGCAGCATGCCTTCGCGCGAGAGCTGCGCGAACACGGCGCCGCGCTCGTCCGCGTTCTCCCAGTCGAGACGAAATCCCAGCGCGCGCACGTAGAAATCGCGGCTCTCGGCGAGCTTCGCGACGCGTAGCGTCGGGACGACCTCGTGCATGCGCGGCAGGGTGGCAGGCCGAGCCTGCACGGGCGAGTGCGGCCGCAGCGGGGGCGTGCGACGAGAAGCGAGTTGCCCGCGCGGCGGGCCTGCGCGAAAAGCCACCGTTCGCTGCACCACCGCGCCCGCGGAGGGAGCCGTGATTCGCATTCGACGCGCTGAGGAGCGGGGCCACACCCGGACCAGCTGGCTCGACAGCCGTCACACGTTCGCGTTCGGCAGCTACGTCGACCCCGCGCACCTCGGCTTTCGCAGCTTGCGCGTGATCAACGAGGATCGCGTCGCGCCTGGCCAGGGCTTCGCAACGCACGGGCATCGCGACATGGAGATCGTGACGTACGTGCTGAGCGGCGTGCTCGCGCATCGCGACAGCCTCGGCACCGGCTCCGAGATTCGGCCGGGCGAGGTGCAGCGCATGAGCGCCGGCACCGGCATCACGCACAGCGAGTTCAACGTGTCGGGCAGCGAGTCCGTGCATTTCCTGCAGATCTGGATCCTTCCCGAAGAGGCCGGGCTCACGCCGAGCTACGAGCAGCGCGCGTTCCCGGAGAGCGAGCGGCGCGGGACGCTCCGGCTCGTGGCCTCGCGCGAGGGCCGCGAGGGCTCGCTGCGCGTGCACCAAGACGCGAGCGTTTTCGCGACGTCGCTCTCCGCGGGCGAGAAGCTCACGCACGCGCTCGCGCCGGGGCGCCACGCGTGGGTGCAGGTGGCGCGCGGCGGAATCCTGCTGAACGGCGAAACGCTCGCGGCGGGCGACGGCGCGGCGCTCAGCGAGACGCGGGAGATCGAGCTGCGCGCGCGCGAGGCGAGCGAGCTGCTCGTGTTCGATCTCGGCTGACGTCGGCGGGCGTCACTTGCGCGGAGGCAAGCCCTCTTCGAAGCGCGGCGCTGCGCCCGCGAGCTCGTCCCACGGCGCCTTCGAGCCGACCCAGATGTGGCCGGCGATCTGCACGCCGGGATCGTCATCGAGCGCGCCGGCTGGCACCCAATAAGCGGCGCCGGTCGGCAGCTTCTGCGGCGCGGGACAGCCGCACGTCATGCAGAACGTCGTGCTCCAGCCGCTCGGCTTCGCGTACTTCGCAAGGCGATCCCGGCCGCTCAGCCAGCGGAAGTCGGCTTCGGGCACGACGATCACCGCGTTCGACGCGACGCCGGAGACCTTCCGGCACTGCGAGCAGTGACACATTCCGACGCCGCTCACGGAGCGCGCGTACTCGAAGCGAACCGCGCCGCACAGGCAGCTACCGCGAATCATCGAAGCCTCCCGCTTGCCATGCGCCCGCGCGCGGACGCAGTATGCCTCCATGCCGCCGGTTCCCGCGCACCTCACGCAGATGTTCCTCGCGCTGACCGCGGCGGTCGCAGCGCTGTTCGTCTCGGCGCAGTCGCGGCTCGCCGGCGAGACGCCGGCGGAGCGCCGGCGCGGCTCGTTCGCGGGCATGCTGGTCGTGGGCGCGTGGCTGGCGGTGCCGGGTGTGCTGGCCTCGCGCGGCGCGCTCAGCGATTTCACGCGCGCTCCGCCGCCGTTCGCGCTGCTGATGCTGGGCGTGCTCGCCGCGACGCTCGCGCTCGCGTTCTCGGCGCTCGGCACGAAGCTCGTCGCGCGCGCGCCGATCGCGTGGCTGATCGGTTATCAGGTCTTCCGCGCGCCGCTCGAGTACTGGCTCCACGCGATGTACGAGAACGGCTCGCTGCCGGTGCAGATCACCTGGAGCGGGCGCAACTTCGATGTGATCACCGGCGCGCTTGCGCTGCCGGTCGCCGTGCTGGCCGCGCGCGCCGCGCCGCCGCGCCGGCTGATCGCGGTGTGGAACGCGCTCGGCTTCGCGCTGCTCGTGAACGTGGTCGTCACGGCGCTGCTCTCGCTGCCGACGCCGCTGCGCGTCTTTCGCAACGAGCCGAGCACCGCGCTCGTCTCGACGCTCCCGTTCATCTGGCTGCCCGCGTTCCTTGTGCAGGCCGCGCTGTTCGGGCACGTGCTCGTGTGGCGTTGGCTGGCGCACGCGCGGCGTTCGGCGAGCTGATCGCGCGCGAATTGGCTTCGCGGCGCAGCCGCCGCGGTATAGGCTGCGCCGCGCCTCCGCTCGCGACTTGCGAGCTGCCGCGCGCCCTGCCCAGGAGACTTCCGATGAGACGTCCGTTCGCTCTGCTCGCACTCGCCGCGTTCGCCTGCGCCTCGCAGCCCGGCGCGCCGGTTGTTACGGAGACGTCGCCGCACATCGCGGCCGCGGTCGCTTCGACGAAGCGACCCGCCGAGGACCGCGCGCGCGACGCCGACCGCAAGCCCGCCGAGATGCTCGCGTTCGCGGGAATCGCGCCCGGCCAGCGCGTCGCCGACTTCATCCCCGGCGGCGGCTACTTCACGCGCATGCTGTCGGAGGCGGTCGGCGCGGAGGGCAAGGTCTATGCGCTGATCCCGCCGCCCGGCGCGCAGCGGACCGATCCGCCGATCAAGGCCGTCGCCGCGCAGTACCCGAACGTCGAGGTCGTGCAGCAGAGCTTCACCGAGCTGAGCGTGCCCGAGCCCTGCGACGTGATCTTCACCGCGCAGAACTATCACGACCTCCACCTCCCGCGTTTCAACCTCGACGTCGCGCGCGTGAACGCGCAGATCTTCAACGCGCTGAAGCCGGGTGGCGCATACGTCGTGGTCGACCACTCGGCGCGCGCCGGCGCGGAGATCGGTGTCGCCGACACGCTGCACCGCATCGATCCGGCAATCGTGCGCCGCGAGCTCGAGGCCGCCGGCTTCGTCTACGACGGCTCGCTCGACGTGCTTCGCAACCCGGCCGACACGCTCGAGCTGAACGTCTTCGACGAGAAGATCCGCGGGAAGACGGACCAGTTCGTGATGCGCTTCCGGCGCCCGAGCTGAATGGTCGCCGCGACGGCGGAAGTGCGAGCGCCGGCGCGCGCGCGGCTCGTGATTCGCGCGTGCGCCGGGCTCGATCTC
>DASTOI010000065.1:0-2011 GCA_035762585.1 Myxococcota bacterium | reverse complement strand
CGTCGATGCCATCCGCCGACGTTCCCGACATCAGCCCAATCACTCGCATTCGTGCAGCATGCCGGCGACGGACCGAGCGCGCTCTTCTTTTTCCACGCGAGCGTGCGAATGGAACGCCGCGCGCGTTGACACCGAATGGTGACGCCTGAATAATGCGACCCCTTTGGGTGCTGCCGAGCTCGCGATCCGGAGCGCGGACTTCGCGCGCCGAGGAGAAGCGATGCAGGACGCGGGTCGAATCCAGGGAGTGCTGATCTGCGCGCTCGCCGCCGGCCTCGGCGTGCTGTTCCTCGCCGGCCTGCTCTCGGGCGCTTATTGGGCGGTCGCGATTCCGGTCGCGCTGCTGCTCGCGGTCGTGCTCGGTCTCACGTTTTGGGTCGGCTACACGATCGCGACGATCCGCGTCGAGCCGGAGGCTCCACCCGAGCCGCCGATCGAGAGCGCGCAGAAGCGATAGGCGGGCGCAGGCGACTCATGCGGATCGCGCTGCTCACCTACCGCGGGAACATGTACTGCGGCGGCCAAGGGATCTACGCGTCCTATCTCGCGCGCGAGTGGCAGCGCGCCGGCCACGAGGTGCACGTCTTCGCGGGCCCGCCGTTCCCGTCGCTCGCGCCGGGCATCGCGCTGCACAAGCTCGAGAACGAGAACGTCTTCGGCATGCCGCTCGCGGAGTGGGCGCGCGCGAAGGACGCGCGGCGCCTCCTGACGCCGCTGAATCTCTGGGAGCTCGGCTCATCGCGGCTCGGCGTGTTCCCCGAGATGCAGACCTTCGGCTTCCGCTTGCTCCGGCGCTGGCCGGAGCTGCAGCGGCGCCATCGTTTCGACGTCGTGTTCGACAACCAGTGCCTCGCGTGGGGGCTGCTCGGCATCCGCAGGCTCGGCGTGCCCGTCGTCTCGGTGATCCACCACCCGCTGCATCTCGACCGGGAGGCGGATTTCGCGGTGGATCCCCGGCTCGTGAAGAAGGTCCGCCGCACGCTCTACTTCCCACTCTTCATGCAGCAGCGAGTCGCGCCGCGGCTCGACAAGATCGTGACCGTGAGCGAGGCCTCGCGCGCCGAGATCGAGAAGCGCTTCGGGATCCCGGAGAAAGAAATTGCGGTCGTCCACAACGGCACCGACGCCGAGCTGTTCCGCCCGGATCCCGAAGTGAAGAAGGACGCCGAGCTGATCTTCGTCGGGCGCACCGAGGACCGGAAGAAGGGAATCGGCACGCTGCTCGAGGCGCTCGCGCTCTTGCCCGAATCCGTGCGGCTGAAGATCGTCGACGGGCGCATACCGCCTGACGGCCTCGTGCCGCGCCTGATCCGGAAGCTCGGCCTCGCCGGCCGCGTGATCTTCGAGCCGAAGTTCCTCGAGCTGCCCGATCTCGTGCGCGAGTACTCGACCGGGCGCGTCGCGGTCGTGCCGTCGTTCTTCGAGGGCTTCGGGTTTCCGGCGAGCGAGGCGATGGCGTGCGGGATCCCGGTCGTCGCGAACGCGGCCGGCGCACTGCCCGAGGTGGTCGGGACCGACGGCAGCGCCGGCCTGCTCGTGGCGCCGCGCAACCCGGCGGCGCTCGCCGCCGCGATCGCGGACGTGCTCGCCGAGCCCGCGCGCGCCGAGCGCATGGGCCGCGCGGCGCGCGAGCGCGTGCTGCGCCTGTTCCGCTGGGAGCAGGCGGCCGCGCAGCTCGTGAGCGTGTTCGAAGAGGTGCGCCGTGCTGCTCACCGTCGATCTCGCGCGGCTTGAGGTCGCGGCGGGCGACTTGTTGCTGGACGCCGGCTGCGGCGAGGGCCGGCACTGCTTCGGCGCGCTCGAGCGCGGCGCGCGCGTCGTCGGCCTCGACCTCGACCTCGGATCACTGAAGAGAGCCTCGGGCCCGCTGCGCTATCGCGCGCGCGAGCTGCGCTCGTTCGGGGCGATGCTGCAGGGCGACACGTTCCGGCTGCCGTTCCGCGACGCCACCTTCGACAAAGTGATCTGCGCAGAGGTGATGGAGCACGTGCACGACTATCCGGCGGCGGCG
>DASTOI010000064.1:0-12348 GCA_035762585.1 Myxococcota bacterium | reverse complement strand
AGGCGTGATCCCGCTCGGCCCGGGTGGCTTGCCGCTCGTCGATGCGCGCGACGTCGCGCGCGCGATCGCCGCCGCGATGACGCCGGGCCGCGGTCCGCGCCGCTTCATGGCGGGCGGGCATTTCCTCGGCTCCGGCGAGCTCGCCGTGCTGCTCGAGCAAGTGACTGGGCGCAGGCTCGTGCGGCTGCCGATGCCGGGGGCACTCACACGCGCGATCGGGCGGCTCTCCGACGCGACGCAGCGCTGGCTCGGCGTCTCACTCGGCGGCGCGACGCACGAGTCGACCCAGATCCTCACGCGCGGGGTGCCGAGCGACGACTCGCGCTTACAACGCGAGCTCGGCGTGCTCTGGCGCCCCGCCCGAGAGACGCTGGCCGACACGCTTGCTTGGCTGTGCGCGGAGGGCGCTGGATCGCGCCGTCCGCGGCGACGCTCGCGAGATCGCCGGGCTGGGCCCTGAGCCGGCGTTGTTCACGAGCGTGTCGACCCGCAAGCCGAGGTCGCGCGTGCGGTCGAACAGCTGCGCGGGCGCGTCCGGCTTCGCGAGATCGAACGCGAGCGGGAACGCCCGCACGCCGCGGCGCTCCGAGAGCTCCTCGGCGAGCGCCTCGAGCAGCGCGGCGCGGCGCGCGCGACCAGGGCGACGTCGAAGCCGCGCGACGCGAACGCGCGCGCGAGCTCGCGCCCGATGCCTTCGGAAGCTCCGGTCACGAGCGCCGTCCTCGATCGATCGACGTGCATCACGGCCTCGCGCGCGGCGGGCGCCTTCCGCTGCACAGGGAGCACCGGGCCGGTTCGCTCAGTGCCGCGTCTCGCCGCGGCTCGCCCACTCGACGCCCCGTTGGGCAAAGAAGCGAGCCCGGCGGCTCGGACTCGAGTCGAGCCGGCGCAGAGCGCCGAAGTCCTGTTGGGGAGTGATTAGGCCTCGAAGCGACGAGACTTCGTGCGCGCTCCCGGTTTTCGCGCGATCCCGAACGGCCCGCGCGCCCCAACCATCTGGGGCGAGTTGCCGAGCCGCTGGGGAAGGAGTCACCACACGAGCGCCGGCCGCGCTCCGGCCGCGGCCGTGCGGCTCGGCCTCGTCCCTGCACTCCGTATGGCCATGCCCGACGATCCCCGCAGCCAATTGCTCGCCGACCACGCCCTGCTGCGCGCGCGGCTCGTGGCGATCGCGGAGCTGGCGCGCGCGGTGCGTATGGGAGAGAGCGACGACCTCGGCGCGCTGCGCGCGGCGGCGGGCGATCTGCTGGCCGAGCTCCGCCGCCATCTCGCGCGCGAAGAGCGACTGCTCGACGACGCGCTCGCGACGGGCGCCGGCGACGAAGATCGCGCCGTGCGCGAGCGCCTCGCGCGGGAGCACGCGGAGCAGGAGCTGCTCTTGGATCACATCGTCGCGGACGTCGCCGACGCACGGCGCCCGCCGCGGCTGCTCGGCGAGAAGCTCCAGGACTTCGTCGGCTGCCTGCTCGAGGACATGGCGCTCGAGGAGCGCACGCTGCTCGCGCGCCTCGGACCGCCGTCCGCGCGGCGCTCCGACTCTGCGACCTCGGCGTAGGCGCGCGCCAGCTTCGCTCCCAGCTGGCATGCCTGTTGCTCCTCTGGGTATCGGGCCGCACTGCGGAGAGCCCGACTCGGACGCGGCCCGTGAGAGGCGAACGTGAGGCGGCTACGCGCGATCGACGCTGCATTCCTCTACGCGGAGACGGACGCCGCGCCCATGCACGCGGCGGCGCTCCAGGTCTTCGAGCCGGCGCCCGGCGGCGAGGATTTCTTTCGCAGCTTCCGCGCTCAGCTGCGCGAGCGCCTCGCGCTGCTCCCGTACTTGCACGAGCACCTCCACGAGACTCCGCTCGGCCTCGACCACCCCGTCTGGGTCGCCGACACGCGCGTCGATCTCGCGCGCCACCTCCGCCTCGACCGGCTCTCGCCCCCCGGCTCGCTCGCTCAGCTCTCTCGCCTCGCGGAGCAGCTCTACCCGCCGCTGCTCGATCGCTCGCGTCCGCTCTGGGAATACACCGTCATCGAAGGGCTCGAGCGCGGGCGCGTCGCGCTGTTCGGAAAGGCGCATCACGCGTGTCTCGACGGCATGGCGGTGCAGGCCACGCTCGAGACGATGTTCAGCCGCACGCCGGGCGCGTCGCTCGCGCCGCGCGTGCACGAGCAGCACGATCGCGAGCCAGGCGCGATCACGCTGCTGCGGGATGCGTTCGCGCACCTGGGCGAGCAGCCCGAGCGCTCGCTGCGCGCACTGCCCGATCTCGCGCGCGCGGCCAGGAGCCTCGTCGAGCGCGCGTGGGAGCGGCGCGCCGGCCCGAGCACGCCCCACACGCGCTTCAACGTTCCGGTGAGCGCCGAGCGGCGCTTCGAGGTCGCGAGCGTCTCGCTCGAGCGCATCCGCGCGATCGCGCGTGCGGAACACGTGAGCGTGAACGACGCCGTGATGGCGGCCTGCGGCGGCGCGCTGCGCAGCTATCTCGCCGAGCGGCGCGAGCTGCCGCGCGAGCCGCTCGTCGCGTTCGCGCCGGTCTCGTTGCGCCCGAGGGGCGACACGAGCCCGGGCAATCAGGTGTTCGGGATGCTGTCGTCGCTCGCGACGGACGTCGACGACCCGCTGCAGCGCCTGCGTGCCGTGCACGCGTCTGCGCGCGACGCGAAGGCGCTGGTCGACGAGCTGCGCCCGGTCGCGCCCTCGGACTTCGCGTTCCCCGGCGCCGCGGCCGTAATTCCCGCGCTCGTGCACCTCGTGATGGCGCTCCATATCCCGGAGCGCGCGCCGTTCTGCAACCTCGTGATCTCCAACGTCCCCGGCGTCCCACATCCGGTCTACATGCGCGGCGCGCGCATGATCGCCGAATACCCGATGTCGATCGTGACGAACGGCGTCGCGCTCAACATCACCGTGATGGGCGTCGAGGACGCGCTCGACGTCGGCCTCGTCGCCTGCGCGCGCGCGGTGCCGGACCTCGACGCGCTGCGCGACGCGCTCGTCGAATCGTTCCGCGAGCTCGAGAAGGCGACGGCGCCGCGCGAAGCGATCCGGGCGTGAGCGGCGGTCGCATCGCGTCGCGCTGCCGCGTAATGTCGCGGTCTCATGCACATCCCCGACGACCTGATCGCGATCCTGATCTGACCCGAGTCGCGGCAGCCCGTTGCGCTGGCGAGCGCCGAGCAGCTCGCGCGCGTGAACGACTCGGTCCGCGCCGGCACCGCGTATAACCGCGCAGGCAATCGGGTCGAGAAGGAGCTCGCGGAGGCGCTCGTCCGCGAGGACGGGCGCGTGCTCTATCCCGTCGAGGACGGGATTCCGGTGATGCTGGTCGAGGAATCGATCTCGCTCTGAGCGCTCGCCGGTGCGAGCGGCCTACCCGCTCGCCGCCACCACCGCCGCGAGCGCGTCGGCGAGCTCGAACGCCGGCTTCGGCGACGGCGAGCAGCGCGCGCTGACGAGGCCGCCGGCGCGGTTCAGCGCGTCGCGCGTCGCGTCGGCGAGCGGGAAGCGCGTCGTGAAGGTGAGCTGCATGCGGTCGAGGTCGATCTCGCAGCTCTGTACGCCGCTGGTCTCGGCGATCAGCGAGTACGCGATGCTCAGGCCATACACGTCCGCGAAGTCGAGCTCGTGCAGCACGGATTCCTCCCCTCGATGGACCTAATGGCGCGTGGAGCTGAACGATGACGGCGCCGCGAGCGGCGCGCGCCGCGAGCGAGCGCTCGGCGCCTTCGCGCCGGCCGCGTGCACGAACGCCTCGATCTCGTCGATGCGCGCCTCGGCGTCGCGCCTGCCGAGATCGACGAGCGTTTCGGTGAACGCGGAGTCGAACAGCAGGTAACTGCTGAGATCCGCGCTCTGCGCGTCCGGCGTCCCGAGGCCGGCGAGCAGGTAACGCAGCACGCGCGGCATCCGGTGCTCGAAGCGCTTCGCGACGAGCGCCAGATCCTCCGACGGCCCGAACAACAGCGGCTCGATGTGGCGCAAGCCTTCCTCGTGCGCGGCGAGCGCGCCATTTCCGTGCTTCGCGACGAGCGCGTTCATGCGCTTCAGGTGATCGAGATCGGCGTCGAGGTGATCGAGGAAGATCGTGTTCATGAACACGCCGTAGAGCTGCGCGAGCGGCGGGCAGGCGAGCGGGCGCCGCTCGCCGTCGTCCGCGTGCCGCGCGCTCTCTTCGCGCGCGAGCAGGCTCGCCGCGCTCGCGGAGCGCACGCCGATCGCGAGCAGGTGGCGCGCGCCGAGCCGAATCGCCGGGCTGAGCGGCGCGACGAGCCGGAGCGCGCCGTCTCCGAACCACGCCTCGCCCGCGGCCGTGTCGAGCGCGACCGGCCGGAACACCATCGGAATCGCCGAAGACGCGAGGACGTGCCGGTGCGTCAGCGTCACCGGCAGCACGACGCGCCGGCTCTTCAGCCAGATCGCGTGGCCGCGGCGCCCTTCGACGAACGTGAACGAGCGGCCCGAGTGGTAGCTCGTCGCCGAGATCGCGACGGCGTGCAGGTTCCCGCGCCGGATCGCGTTCGCGATGCCGCGCTTCGGGAACGCGTCGCGCAGCGTCTTCTCGAGCGGCGCGGTGTCGAGCAGGCCGGTCGTCACGGTCCTGCCGAGCAGGCCGCCGAGCACGAGATCGCGCGCGAGGCCGGCGGCCGTGCAGCCGAGCGCGCGGAGATCGCTGCGAAAGACGCGATCGAAGCTCAGGTTGCGCCAGACGTTCGCGAGCTCGTGCGCCGCGGCGCCGAAGCGCTCGCCGCGCGCCGCGAGCATCGCGCCGTTGATCGCGCCGGCGGAGGCGCCCGCGACGACACGAAACGGCGACGGACGCGCGCGCAGGGAGCGCAGCTCCGAGATGCGCTCGAGCACGCCGGCCTGATAGGCGCCCCGCGCGCCGCCTGCCGTCAGCACGAGTCCCAGCATTCCCTGCCGCGTAGCAAGCGAGATGCCGGCCGCGCAATGACGCGCGCACACGTTCGGCGCGGAATCTGCTGAAGACTTGTGCGCGCGCTGCCGCGCGATCGGACAGCGCGCCCCGCGCGCGCCTTGATGGGCCCGCTTCGGCCTCGGCACGCGCCTTGCTCTTCGGCCGCGCATGGCCGCGCCCGCCGCATTCGACGAGATGCGCGACGACGCCGGGGTGCGGCCGTCGTATCAGGCCGTCCACGACTGGCTCGCGAAGACCCCTGCGCTCGAGCTCGAGAAGCTCAGCCGCGAGGCGGAGCTCTTGTTCCGCCGGCTCGGTATCACGTTCGCGGTGTACGGCGAAGGCGGCGATCCCGAGCGCCTGATCCCGTTCGACGTGGTGCCGCGCGTGATCGCCGCCGACGAGTGGCGGACGCTGAGCGCAGGCCTCGCCCAGCGCGCGCGCGCGCTCAACGCGTTCCTCGCCGACGTCTACGGCACGCGCGAGATCCTGCGCGCGGGGCGCATCCCCGAGCCCGTCGTGCTCGCGAACCCGAGCTTCCGTGCGGAGGCGATCGGGCTCGTGCCGCCGGGCGGCGTGCACGCGCACGTCTCGGGCATCGACCTCGTGCGCACGGGCCCCGCCCAGTTCTTCGTGCTCGAGGACAACTGCCGGACGCCGTCGGGCGTCTCGTACATGCTCGAGAACCGCGAGGCGATGCTGCGGCTGATGCCGGACCTGATGACCGGCCACCGCATCGCGCCGGTCTCGCGCTACCCGGAGGAGCTGTTCGAGACGCTGCGCTCGGTCGCGCCGCGCGGCGCCTCCGATCCGACGATCGCGCTGCTGACGCCCGGCTCCTTCAACAGCGCTTACTACGAGCACGCGTTCCTCGCCGACGAGATGGGCATCGAGCTGGTCGAGGCGCCCGATCTCTATGTCGACGACGGCTTCGTGATGATGCGGACGACGCGCGGGCCACGCCGCGTGGACGTGATCTACCGGCGGGTCGACGACGAGTACATCGACCCGCTCGCGTTCCGGCCCGACAGCGTGTTAGGGGTGCCGGGGCTGTACGCCGCCTACCGCAGCGGGCGCGTCGCGCTCGCGAACGCGATCGGCAACGGCATCGCGGACGACAAGGGCATCTACCCGTTCGTGCCCGAGATGATCCGCTTCTACCTCGGTGAGGAGCCGCAGCTCGCGAACGTGCCGACGTTCCGCTGCGCGGAGCGCGACGCGCTCGGCTACGTGCTCGAGAACCTCCCCGAGCTGGTCGTGAAGGAGACGCGCGGCTCGGGCGGCTACGGGATGCTGATCGGGCCGACCGCGACGCGCGCGCGGCTCGCCGAGTTCGCCGAGCGCGTGCGCGCGCGCCCCGGCGACTACATCGCGCAGCCGACGCTCGCGCTCTCGACCTGCCCGACGTTCGTCGAGTCGGGGGTCGCGCCGCGCCACGTCGACCTGCGCCCGTTCGTGCTGACGGGCCGCGAGGTCCGCATCGTGCCCGGCGGGCTCACGCGCGTCGCGCTGCGCGAGGGCTCGCTGGTCGTGAACTCGAGCCAGGGCGGCGGAACGAAGGACACCTGGGTGTTAGAGGCCTGAACGCAGCGCAGGGGACATTCAGTGACTCGCTCAGGCAGCGCCCGACGCCACGGCTCTCAACGAGTCCATGAGTGTCCCCGTTCGCCCACCCGTCACCTGACCACCGGGTCTTCATGCTGAGCCGTACTGCTGACTCCTTGTTCTGGCTGGCGCGCTACATGGAGCGCGCCGAGAACGTCGCGCGGATTCTGTCGGCCGGGCATCGCATGGCGAGCCTCTCGGCGCAGACCGGCGGCGTCAGCAACGAGTGGCAGTCGACGTTGATCGCCGCGGGCTGCGGTCCCGGCTACCGCACCGTGCACGGCGAGATCGCCGCCGAGAGAGTGATCGACTTCTTGTTACGGGACGAGCGCAACCCGTCGAGCATCCTCGCGTGCTTCGAGACCGCCCGGCGCAACGCGCGCCAAGTGCGCACCGCGCTCACCGCCGACATGTGGGAGACGCTGAACGAGACCTGGCTCGAGCTCGGCAAGTTTCCGCTCGACACTGCGAGCCCCGACGCGGTGCTCCGATTCCTCGAGTGGGTGAAGCACCGCTCGCTGCTCTTCAACGGCGCCTACATGAACACGATGCTGCGCAACGACGCGTTCTGGTTCGTGCAGGTGGGCACCTACCTCGAGCGCGCCGACAACAGCGCGCGCATCCTCGACGTGAAGTACCACGTGCTGCTCCCACAGGGCGAGGGCGTCGGCGGGCCGATCGATCACTGCCAGTGGGAGTCGATCCTGCGCGCGTTCTCGGCGGTGCGCGCGTATCACTGGCTCTACAACGAGCGCATGGCGCCGTGGAACATCGCGGAGCTCTTGATCCTGCGGCCGGAGATGCCCCGCTCGCTGCTGCACTGCACCGCGCAGCTCAGCGAAGCGCTCGACGAGCTCGCGAGTCACTACGGCGCGCGCGCCGAGTGCCACCGGCTCGCCGGCGAGCTGCACGCGCGGCTGCGCTTCGGGCGCATCGACGCGATCCTGCAAGCGGGCCTGCACGAATTCCTGACGCGCTTCATCGAAGACAGCGCGCTGCTCGGGACCGCGATCACCGAGTGCTACCTCACCGCGAACTGAGGCAATCAGTTGGTGCGGCTCCACATCCGGCACGAGACGACGCATCGCTACGAGCCTGCGCGCGGGACGCTCGCGCAGCTCGTACGGCTGACGCCGAGCGACGGGCCCGCTCAGCGCGTGATCGCGTGGCGCGTCGCGGCCGAGCTCGCGCGCGAGCCGCTCGAGTTCAGCGACGGCTACGGGAACGTGTGCCACTTGTTCGCGCTGCGCGACGTGCGGCCAGAGATGCGCATCGTCGCCGAAGGCGAGGTCGAGACGTTCGCGGCGCGCGAAGCGAGCGGGATCGAGCTCGTGCCTCCCGGCTACTTCCTGCGCGCGACGCCGCTCACGGCGCCGACCCCCGCGATCAGCGCGCTCGCACACGAGGCGCGCGCCAGCGCCGGCGGCGACGACTCGGCTGAGCTCCTCGCGCTCGCCGAGCTCGTCTGTGAGCGCATCATGCATCACCCCGCGCAGACGGACGTGACGACGCGCGCCGGCGACGCGCTCGCGGGCGGCGCCGGCGTCTGCCAAGACCGCGCGCACGTCTTCGTCACGGCGGCGCGCGCGCTCGGCCGGCCGGCGCGGTACGTCTCGGGCTACTGCGACGGCGCCGCCGCCGGCGAAGACGGCGCGATGCATGCGTGGGCCGAGGTCTGGCGCGAAAAGGAAGGCTGGCTCGCGCTCGATCCTTCGCTCGGCGACGTCGCCGCGCAGCGCCACGTGCGCATCTGCGTGGGTCTCGATTACGCAGAGGCTGCGCCGATCCGCGGCGTCCGTTCGGGCGGCGCGCGCGAGCAGCTCGACGTGCGCGTGCGCATTCAGGCCGGGCAAGTGCAGCAATAGATCCGAAGCATTCGATCCGAGCTGGGGACCTCTCGATGACGTATTGCGTCGCGCTGAACGTTCGCGACGGGCTCGTGATGCTCGCGGACACGCGCACGAACGCCGGCAACGACAACGTCCGCACGTTCCGCAAGCTGCACGTGTTCGAGCAGCCGGGTGAGCGCGTGCTCGCGCTGATGTGCGCCGGCAACCTCGCGGTGAGCCAGGCCGTCGTGAACCTCTTGACCGACGGCGTCGAGACCGAGCGCGGCCGCGAGACGCTGCGCGACGCAGCGAACGTGTTCCGCGCCGCGCAGCTCGTCGGCCACGCCGTGCGCCAGGTCTATCAGGTCGACGGCGAGGCGCTGCAGGCGCAGAACGTCTCGTTCGACGTGTCGTTCCTGTTAGGCGGCCAGATCGCGGGCGGCCCCGCGCGCCTTTTCCAGATCTACTCCGCCGGCAACTTCATCGAGGCCGGCCCCGACATGCCGTTCCTCCAGATCGGCGAGCACAAGTATGGGAAGCCCATCCTCGACCGCGCGCTCACCTACGAGACGCCGCTCGAAGACGGCGTCAAGCTCGTCTTGATCTCGATGGACTCGACGCTGCGCAGCAACATCACGGTGGGCCTGCCCGTCGACCTGCTCGTGCTGCGCGCCGGCGCGCTGAAGATCGAGCGCCAGCGCCGCATCGGCGAGGACGACCCGTACTTCCGGATGATCCGGGAGCGCTGGTCCTCCGCGCTGCGCGAGGCTCATCAGGGGATTCCGCGCCCGAGCTGGGACTAGGCGCCGGAGCTCGCCGCCTTCGCGCGCTCGCGTTCGCGTTCCCAGCGCTCCGTCACGTCGCGCAGCAGCGCGACGATGCCGTCGACCTGCCCGCGCGCGTCGCGCAGCAGCGCGACCGTGAACTCGACCGAGATCCGCTTGCCGTCCGCGCGCAGCGCGGGGACCGCGAGCACGCGGTCGCCGTACTGCGTGACGCCCGTCGCGACCACGCGGCGGTAGCCGTCCCAGTGCCGCGCGCGCTGGCGCTCGGGAATGATCAAATCGAGCGAGCGGCCGAGCGTCTGCTCTGCGGAGAATCCGAAGATCCGCGTGGCGGCGGCGCTCCAGAGCTGGATCGCGCCCGCGCGATCGGCGACGAGGACGGCCTCGGGCAGCGCCTCGAGCGTGCGGCGATGCAGATCGTCCACCGGAACCTCCTCGGCGCGGGGCGCCTCAGCCTAACAACGCGAGCACTTCCGCCGCGGCGCGTTGACCGGACAGCACCGCGCCGTCGATCGAGCCGTGCGAGAGCGTTGCCGTCTCGGTGCCCGCCCAGTGCAGCCGGCCGACCGGCTCGCGCAGCACCGGGCCGTACTGCGTGAGGACGCCGGGAGGGAGATGCGACAGGAAGCAGCCGCGGCTCCACGGCTCGGCGGCCCAGTCGTGCTCCTCGTACGCGATCGCCTTCTCGGCGCGCGGGCCGAAGCGCTCGGCGAGCTCTCCTAACACCAAGCGGCGCCGCTCTTCCGGCGGCTGCTTCGCGAGCGCGCGCGCGTGACCGCCGGCCGCGAACGCCGCGATCACGCCGGGGCGGCCCGAAGCGGGCGAACAATCGAGCGTGATCTCGATCGGCGAGTCGGTCGCGGTCGACGCGCCGCACAGGCCGTCGTCGCGCCAGAACGCGTCCTCGTAGACGACGAGCGTCTTCAGGATCGAGCCGCCCGGCATGCGCTGGTGCAGCAGCGCGCGGTCCGGCGGCAGCGCCGGCTCGTAGTGGATCGCGTGCGCGAGCGCCGGCGGCACGGCGACGATCGCGCGGCGCGCGCGCGCCTCGGCGCCGTCGGCGCGGAGGCGCACGTCGCGCGCGTCCTGCGCGATCGCCCGCACGGGAGCTCGCAAGCGGACGGCCTCAGCGAGCTCCGCGGCCATCGCATTCGCGATCGACTGCGCGCCGCCGGTGACGAGCAGCTCCTGATAACCGCCAGTGACCGCGATCAGCTTCGCGAGCCCACCCGCCGAGCGCATCAGGTAGAGCGCGTGGAGCAGCGAGACTTCGGACGGCTCGCACGTGAGCAGGCCGCGGATCACGCTCGAGAGGAGCTGGCGCGCGAGATCGGTCGCGACGTTCGTGCGCCGCGCGAGCCACGCGCCCGCGCTGATCGCGTCCCACTTCGCGGCGCGCGGCGCCTGCCACGGCGCGTCGAGCGGGACGGCGCGTGCCATGCGTTCGAGCCGCGCCATCGCGAGCCCGAGCGCGGCGAGCGCGATCGGACTGAGCGGCGGCACCGTGCCGCGGAAGCGGCGCGCGCGGCCTCTCACGGTGATCACGCTCTCGCCCTCGATGAAGGTCGGGAACGTCTCGATCCCGAATTTCCCGGCGAGGCTGCGCAGCGCGTGGTGCTCCGCGCTGACCCACGTGCCGCCGAAGTCGAGCGGCGTTCCGTCCGCGAGCGCCCCGGTCCAGACGCGGCCGCCGACTCGATCGCGCGCCTCGAGCACGAGCACCGAGCGGCCGGCGGCAGCGAGCACGCGTGCCGCGCTCAGCCCCGCGTATCCCGCGCCCACGATGCAGACGTCGACGTCGTGCTCCGACATTCGCGCAGCCTAGTCCACGCAGCGCCGCCAGCGGCGCGCGCGCGTTAGCCTCGGCGCCTCTCGCGAGGAGCGCGCATGAGAGTCGCGGTGATGGGCGCGGGCGCGGTCGGCTGTTATTACGGCGGACTGCTCGCGCGCGCGGGGCATGCCGTGACCCTGATCGGGCGCGCGCCGCACGTCGAGGCGATCCAGCGTGCCGGTCTGCGGCTCGAGACGCGGACGTTCGACGAGCGCGTCGCCGCGGCGGCGAGCAGCGAGGCTTCCGCGGCCGCGGCGGCCGAGCTCGTGCTGTGCTGCGTGAAGTCGACCGACACCGAGGAGGCGGCGGCGCAGCTCGCGCCCCACCTCGCACCCGCGGCGGTCGTGCTGAGCCTGCAGAACGGGATCGACAACGCCGCGCGGCTGCAGGCGAAGCTCGCGCAGCGCGTGATTCCGACCGTCGTGTACGTGGGCACCGAGATGGCCGGCCCCGGCCACGTGCGGCACCACGGCCGCGGCGAACTCGTGCTCGGCGCGGCGCCGCAGAGCGAGCACCTGGCCGCGCTGCTCTGCGCCGCCGCGATTCCGACGACGGTGAACGCCGAGATCGACGGCGAGCTGTGGGCGAAGCTGATTCTCAACTGCGCGTACAACGCGCTCTCCGCGATCACGCAGCTCCCGTACGGCGTGCTGCGGCGCAGCGAGGGCGTCGAGGCCGTGCTGCGCGACATCACCGCCGAATGCCTCGCGGTCGCGAGCGCCGCCGGCGTCGAGGTCCCGGGCGATCCGTGGGAAGCGGTCGAGCGCATCGCGCGCACCGTGCCCGGCCAGTACTCGTCGACCGCGCAGGACCTCGCGCGCGGGCGGCTCAGCGAGATCGACCACCTGAACGGCGTCGTCGTGCGCCAGGGCGAGCGCCTCGGCGTCGCGACGCCGGTGAACCGCGTGCTGCACACGCTCGTGAAGGCGATCGAGAGCAAGCGGCGATGACTGGGGGGCGCGCGCGTAGAATGCGCGCGTGAGCCGCTACTTCGCATTCATCAGCTACAGCCACGCGGACGCCGCGACGGCGCGCTGGCTGCACAAGTCACTCGAGACCTACCGGCTGCCGCGCGCGGTGCGCAGTGCGCGTGAGGCCGGCGCGCTTCCGGAGCGGCTCGCGCCGGTGTTTCTCGATCGCGCGGAGCTCGCGACTTCCACCGAGCTCGGCGCCGAGATCGAGAAGGCGCTCGGCGAGTCCGAGAACCTGATCGTGCTCTGCTCGCCGCAAGCCGCGCGCTCCCGCTGGGTGAACGAAGAGATCCGGCGCTTCGGCGCGCTCGGCCGAGAGGATCGGGTCTTCTGCGTGATCGTTCCCAGCGACGAGCGCGGCGCTGGCGACGGCGTCTTCTTCCCACCCGCGCTCCTCGAGCGGCGCGGCTCGGAGCCGCT